>JBPCWG010000375.1:0-3980 GCA_051009705.1 Methyloligellaceae bacterium
AGCTTCATTTCCGCAAACTTCCATTGCAGTCCCTGGAATTCGCAGAGCGGTCGTCCGAATTGCTGGCGGGTCAGGGCGTGGTCGCGGGCGACATTGAAGGCGTGCTGACCGACCGCCAGAGCGCGCGCGGCATTGCCGAGCCGTTCGACATTAAATCCAGCCAGCTGTTTCTTGAAGCCACCCGGACCGAGCAGAATGTTCTCTTGCGGAATTCGGCAGTCATCGAAAACGAGCTCCGACCAGATCTCCCCATTCATGAATCTTGACGGCGTTCCGATTGTGAACCCGGGTGTGTCCCGCTCAACCAGAACGGAGCCGATCCCCTCGAGCCCGGGGCCGTAGCGCACATAGACGAGGAAAACATCTGCATCGCTGCTATGAGTTCCGAATAGTTTGCTGCCGTTGATGATGCAGCATTTTGCATCCTCGACCGCTGTCGTCGCCAGTTCCGTAACCGCGGAACCGGCATCGGGTTCGGTCATGGCCACGGCCATCACCGCTTTGCCCGCAAGCAGGTCCGGGAGAAAGCGCTGTTTCTGTTCCGGTGTTCCATACTCGGCAAATGTGCGTATGGCCCCGAAGTTCCCGGCCTGAATGACATCGGCGCTGCGCGGGCAGGCATCGGCGATGGCCAGAATGGCGAGAATGGCATCCATCAGCGTGCCCCCCTGTCCACCATCGGCTTCCGGAATGGTCAGGCCCAGGAGGTGCATCTCCACAAAGCGCTCGGCGATATCGAAGGGAAATTTTTCATCCCGGGATCGCGACAAGGCGCCGTCAGCCAGTTCCCGGTGAGCAAAATTGTTTACACTGTCGAAAAATATGCGTTGTTCTTCATTCAGTTCAAAATTCATAGCGGATGGGTTCCATGGATTGACTTTTTTTCCCTCGCCCGGTTTTGGTTCGAGAGATTAAAAGGCGTGTCCATTGCCGCTTTCTGATCAGCTGCTGGGCCAGCAGCAGGATCACAACACACACGATGGGTGGGAGTATGAGAAGTCCGGTGGCCCGGGCAAGGTTCTCCAATTGTCGAAGCTCGAGGTTCCGGGCCGTGTTTGCCAACATGCAGTTCACATAATCATTGGAATAATATTTTCGCCCGCCCTGGACCCAGATATGATTTTGACCTCCCGGACAATTGTCATGAACCTGGAGTGCAGGGGAACGATTGGAAAGATCCGGATAGGCAAACAGGCTTCGATGGTCATGGGTCAGCATGCTCATGACAAACACGATCCAGATCACCGTCGCCCCCAGCCAGATTTTCAATCCGATATTATTCAAGTTCATGCAACTATTATCCGTGTTTCGGTGGAAAACGCAATTCCTTCATGATCACTTCAGTTTCGCCAAATTTATCGAAATCTTCGATACCGGTCCGGCGTCGCTCCAACCATATTGTTCTAGTTTTGAAATCAGGCCATAGTGTCGTCCTGTTCCAGAATTTTTGCATGCGGATAAATAAGTATGAGTTCCAGTAGCCCGGAAGAGCAAGTTACATTTGACTATATCGTTATCGGTGGCGGCAGCGCCGGATGCACCGTCGCGGCACGCCTGGCATCGACCGGAAAATTCCGGATTCTGCTTCTCGAAGCCGGGGGACATGACGCCGATCCCTGGCTCCACATACCCGTGGGTTACGGCAAGCAATTCAATAACCCGGAAACAAACTGGCTCTATGCTTCCGAACCCGGTGATGACTGGGTCAAACGACCCATCCCCCAGCCCCGGGGAAGGGTGATCGGCGGGTCAAGTTCCATCAACGGGCTTATTTATATTCGCGGGCAGCGGGAGGATTATGACCACTGGCGCCAGCTCGGCAATACCGGCTGGAGCTATGAGGATGTGCTCCCTTATTTCCGGCGCAGTGAAAGCCAGGAAAGTCATCGCGACGAATTCCACGGTGTCGATGGGCCCCTCTCTGTTTCCGATGCCCGCGATCGTCATCCGTTGGCCAGGGCGTTCTTGCATGCGGCCTGGGAAGCCGGCTATGAGGAGAACGAAGATTTCAACGGTCGCAAACAGGAGGGTTTCGGCTATTACCAGTGGACAATCCGCAACGGTCTCAGAAGCAGTGCCGCGCGTGCCTACCTGAAGCCCCTGGGCAAATCAACTAATTTGAAGATCGATCTCTATGCACATGTGACCCGCATCAATTTTGAATCGCGGCGGGCAACGAGTGTGACTTATAGGCACGGGGAGAATGAGCCGACCGCAGCGGCCAGCAGGGAAATCATTCTTTGCAGCGGTTCCTTCAACTCGCCGCAAATCCTGCAACTTTCCGGCATAGGCCCCGCCGACCATCTGCGCAATCTGGGTATAGACGTTGTCGCCGACATCCCCGGTGTCGGGAATAACCTTCAGGATCATTACAGCGGGTCCCTGGTTTACCGCGTCCCCAATGCAAACTCATGCAATGACCTGCCGACAAACTGGTCGAAGAAAATCGTTCAGGGACTCAGATTTATCATGACCCGTCGCGGCGCTCTTGCCTCCGCCGTTTCCCATGTCGGCGGCTTCCTCCGTACCAGTCCGGATGTTGCGTCCCCGGACATTCAGCTTCTGCTGATGCAGTTCACTTCGGACAGGCCCGGCGGGGACCTTCACGAATTTCCGGCATGCTGCATCGTGACCACATTGCTGCGGCCGGAAAGCCGCGGATCGGTCCATATCAAGTCCGCCGATCACAATGTGCCGCCGGAAATCAGGCCCAACTATCTTTCGGCGCAAAAAGACAGAGATACATTGCTTGCAGGCTTGAGAGCTGCGAGGAAGATCGCCGATCAGCCATCACTCGAACCCTATTTCAGGGAAGAATTCCGGCCCGGCAGCGATCAGACGTCCGATGAGGATCTGCTCGCGTTTCTCGATGAATATGGCCGCTCCAGCTATCATCCCGTCGGCACCTGCCGTATGGGACCGGGGGAAGATGCCGTCGTCAATCCCGAATTGCGCGTCAACGGATTCGAGAATTTGCGGGTCATCGATGCGTCCGTGATGCCGGCGCTGGTTTCTGGAAATACCAACGCGCCGACGATCATGATTGCCGAAAAAGGAACCGAAATGATCTTGCGGGATGCCCTGTAAAACCATTTCCATGCGCAGTGTATTCAGTCGAGACTGTCCTTGACGATCCAGTTGGATTTAAGATCGCAACCGCTTTGACGGATCACCTTGGCGATGGGGCAGGCCCGGTCGAGATCGGTGCTCACTTTTTCAATGGTCGCCGCATCGGCATCGGTAACGACGGAGATGTGCAAGGTCGCGCTCGGGAACGGCACATCGACTTCCTCGACAAGAGCGGCGCCGCGCCGGTCAAAGACATAGTCCAGCTTGATGTCCATTTTCTCGATGTTCATGCCATGGCGTTCCGCAACCCGGTGGCCGATAACATTGGTGCACCCCAGAAGGGCCGCCCATAAGGTTTCCGTCGGCGTCAGCCCCGTATTGGTTCCGCCCCGCGCTTCCGGTTCGTCCGTTGACTGCACGACGTCACGGGCCCTGCAGTCGGTGCGGGCGTGGCTGATACACTGGCCGGTCATCTCCAGATCGGCGGTCGCTTTGAATCCCTTGATCTCCTGAAATACCATATAGTTCTCCTGTTTGGTTCTGAGCTGGTTCTGATACGCTTTGCTCTTGTCATATACAGGTTTGTTCGGGTGCGCCAGACAGGACAATTTGTGTTGACGCATATGTGTAGCTGGTGTTGGCCCACATTCGTATTTGCATTCCGACAATGCCGGGAACTGCGTTAAACAAACGATCATGAAATTTCGCCGTTCAGGATATGTTCAGGTCGGATGGTGGATAAGCCCGCTCCTCTTCTGTTCGGCGGTGTGACAATTGCCGGTTCAGGAACTAGTTTAATTTTGATGCAGCGAGAGAAGTCATGAGCGGGAAATTTGAACACCGGGATGTCGCCGGCGGAACCCCACTGAAAATCTGGAACGAGGGTGTAACCGTCGAGGCGGCGGCCATCC
>JBPCWG010000376.1:0-2695 GCA_051009705.1 Methyloligellaceae bacterium
CTCCAGGTAGATAGCTAATATCATCATTTTAGTTGATTCCTGAAACTATCACATTAGTGTTGTCTCTTCTAAAACGATCAATTGCTGGACAGATCATGTTTCGGTTTATCTTTGTTCGATTAGCCCAGTCGATCTTCGTAATGTTTGTCGTCAGCCTGATCGCCTTTTCTCTGTTTCGGTTCGTCGGAGATCCTGTTGCACAAATGGTCGGACAGGAAACGTCGATCGAAGATCAGGAAAGATTGCGGGAGAGACTTGGACTGAATGATCCGGTTCCCATTCAATTCGCTCGCTTTCTGCGGGACTTGGGCACGGGTAATTTCGGCTTTTCATATCGGACCCGACAACCGATCGGGGAAATGTTCCTGAACCGCATGCCGGCGACTCTGGAACTGAGTTTAGTCTCATTGCTCATATCCCTTGCCGTCGGTATTCCGGCGGGCATCTACACGGCCCTGAAACGGGGCCGGTTCTCCAGCAGTGCAATGCTGATTCTGACCTTAGTCGGTGTTTCCGTGCCCACATTCGTAATCGGAATATTCCTGATATATATTTTTGGCGTGCAACTGTCAGTTCTCCCCACATTTGGACGTGGTGAGACAATTGCCATCGGTTGGTGGAAAACCAACTTTCTGACAGTCGAAGGGTTGCGGGCCCTTGTTCTTCCAGCCCTCACCCTCGGAATTTATCAGCTGGCTCTGACCATGCGCCTGGTTCGCTCGGAAATGCTGGAAGTTTTACGGACGGACTATATAAAGTTTGCCGTAGCCCGTGGGCTGAATTACCGATCCATCTATTTTCATCACGCGCTAAAAAACTCCATGATGCCGGTGGTAACGATTGTTGGCCTGCAACTCGGCGGTATAATTGCCTTTTCCATCGTGACGGAATCCGTTTTTCAATGGCCGGGTATGGGGCTCCTGTTTCTCGAATCCATCCAGTTCGTGGATATCCCGGTGATGTCTTCATACCTGGTGATCATTGCTTTCCTGTTCGTGATCATCAATTTGATTGTCGATCTCCTTTACTTCGTCATCGATCCGCGTATCGGAACAGCAACAGATTCGCAGATTTGAGGTGGAACGATGTGGAGAAAAATTGTAGACGGAACCGTGGAGAACGAATTTCTCTATTATTTCTTCCGTTCAACCTCTGCACTGATTTCCGCATCTGTCTGCCTGATCATCCTGCTATCGGCGGTGTTTGCACCGTTAATCTCCGCATCCAACCCTTATGATCTTACGACGTTCGACCTCCTGGATTCCCTGACGCCACCGTTTTGGGAGGAAAAAGGATCTGCCAGATTCCTGCTGGGTACGGATGACCAGGGAAGGGACCTCCTGTCCGCCATCCTCTATGGGACCCGTTTATCACTGGCGATCGGCGTGACGTCCATTATCTTTGCGGTCGTCATCGGCGTTAGTCTTGGCCTCATGGCAGGATATTATGGCGGCCGGTTTGATGCCGTGGTCATGCGCATCGCGGATGTGCAACTCAGCCTGCCGGCGATCCTGACAGCGCTCCTGATCGATGGCATTGCCCGTGGGCTGCTTCCGGCGAGTGAACATGACAGGCTGATGTTCTTTGTCCTCGTCGTGGCGATTGGCTTGTCGCTCTGGGTTAATTTTGCGCGTACGGCTCGGGCCTCCACTTTTGTTGAGCGAAACAAGGAATATGTGCAGGCTGCGGAAATCATGGGATTGCCGAAGTGGCGTATTCTGCTGACCCATATTCTACCAAATATAATGAGCCCTTTACTGGTCATCATGACCATAGATCTCGCTATCGCCATTCTTCTTGAAGCAACCCTTTCCTTTCTCGGGGTCGGCGTTCCTGCCAATCAGCCGTCTCTGGGAACACTGATCCGCATCGGCACGGAATATATATTTTCCGGGGAATGGTGGATTGTGATTTTTCCAAGCCTGATGCTCATTGTCCTGATCATTTCCGTAAACATGATAGGGGACTTTCTGCGCGATGTCCTCAATCCGAAACTCAAGTAACCGCCCATGCCCGTCCTTGAAATTAAAAATCTGGATGTCAGTTTTTCGACGCGCTTCGGTAAACATGAAGCGGTAAAGAATTTTTCCTGCACCCTTGAGGCTGGTGAGATCCACGGTCTCGTTGGGGAGTCCGGCGCCGGCAAGTCGACAATTGGTTCCGCCGTTCTGGGCATTTTGCCGGAAAGTGCGCAAATCACGCGCGGATCCATTCTACTCAATGGACGGGAAATCAGCGGGCTCGACAATCGCGCTTACCATCGCCTCAGAGGCGCGGAAATCTCGATGATCTTGCAGGATCCCCAGACCAGTCTCAATCCGCTTCTGACTATTGAAAATCACCTCGTTGAAACGATAATGCAGCATCAGGATCTGTCGGAAGACGAGGCGTTGAAGTTGGCAGTCGGTTATCTGCAACAGGTGGGAATTCCCGAACCGGAACAGCGCATCAAGCAATACCCTCATCAGTTTTCCGGTGGTATGCGCCAGCGCGTGGTTATCGCGCTTGCGCTTTGCTCGCGACCGAGCCTGATCATTGCCGATGAACCGACGACCGCCCTGGATGTGGCTATTCAGAAGCAGATATTGTCCCTGATCCGCAACCTTGCCAGGGAACAGGAGGTTGCCGTACTTCTCATCACCCATGATATGGGTGTCATTGCCGAAACGACGAACACGATATCCATTCTGCGCAA
>JBPCWG010000377.1:0-2683 GCA_051009705.1 Methyloligellaceae bacterium
GCGTTCCTGCCCCGGCGAATGATCGCGTCCTTATGGACGGTCACGGCCACATTGGCTTCCAGGGGAATATTCACGGTAACGCTCTGGTCCGTTGCCAGGGCCTTTTTCAGCTTCCCAAACTCAGGCGTAAAACGGACCGCGCGGGTACGGGTGCGCAGATTTTCCTGGGGGATCACCGCACGGACCCTGGCCGAATGGACAGTGTCATCATCCAGGATGACTTTGACGCCAACGCCATTGCGCAAGCCATATATCTGATCCGTCGGCACTTCGGCTTCAACTTCAATATTACTGTCGTTGAGCAAGGTAACGATCTGGTCTCCGACTTTCAGGTAGGTCCCGACTTCGATGTGCTTTTCGGTGATCACACCATCGAAAGGGGCGATGATATTCGTATCATTCAGGTCTATCCTGTTGGTTTGCAGATTGGCTTCGGCTTCCTGCAGCTGGGCGCGACGTTCAATCAGGGCGCTGCGGCGAGCGGCGACATCCTGCTCGATATCCTCGTAACGCGCCCGGGAAAAGGCCGCCGATGAGCGGGCTTTCAGATCCGTCACCCGCTTGGCCTCCTGCATGACTTTGTCAAGTTCCGCCTGGGCGGTGGCCATGTTTGCTTTTCGCTGTTCGACAATGGCCATGAGCCGGCTGCGCTCGGACTCCAGGCGACTGGGGTCAACGGTGGCGATCACCTCATTCTTTTTTAATCGATCGCCGATATCGGCCTTAAGTTCGCGGACACTGCCGGCAACTTCGGAGGCGATTGTGCCGACCTGACGGGAGACGAGGCGACCGATAATTGGAAAAGTCTGGCTTACGTTTTCCTCGATCACGGCATCGACTTCCACCGACGCGGGCGGGTTTCCGCCGCGGGGACTGCGTTTGCCACCCGGCTTCCCGGGCTGACCGGCGGATTTCGCCGCCGTTGCTTTTCCCTTATCTGCTTTGGGACAGCCGGCACCTGTAAAGAATCCACGAATTTCGTTTCCGTCGAGCTGATTGTCCTTGTTACAATCCATGATATCGAAATTTGCGGCCAGCGGACCACCGGCCTCGTTGCGCTCTATGCGATTATTGTTGTTGGCGTCACGAGCTTTTGCCTGGGGCGACAAATTGTTTTCCTGGGCCTGGGCAAAAAATGCACCGGCGCACCAGAAAATTGCGGCCATTCCCAATGCTGAGATCTGAACACACATTGACTTATGCTGACAATCTTCCACTACTCAATTCCATTTTTTTGCCGGTCTACAGTACCGGTCTACAGTGCCGGGATAAACAAGTGCCGGGATAACAGATTTCTTCCCCCTGGACTTTCCCTAACCATTTAAACGGATTTTATAAAGCCCAAAACGATCGGAAAGTAACACGGTGGAGCTTACCTTAAAAGTTCACTCGCGAGCTATTTGATCCGTTAACAAAGCTGTGACCTCGACGGTCCATCAAGGGTAAACATCAATTAAAAGCTTTTATATTTCTGCAGAAATTGACGGTTAATAGCGACAAAATGATGAATTGGGTTGTTAGCTCTCAGGATGGCGCCATGAACCCGGCGTTTGTCGATGATTAAAAGTTAGGCAGTGACACGGCGCCTCTTGACCTCACCAACCCTCTTTAGTTCAGATCATCAGGTAAAAATTTTCCGATTGTTCAAAGAATTTCGGGTTGCCGAAAATCAGGACGGAATTGCCGACCCCAAGATGCGTCGATGGACCGTATAAAATTCCCGATCGTACAGCGGTCAAAAAAAAGAAGCGCATCACTGAAAGTGCAAGGCAATGCCGGGAACTGAGCTCTGTACCGGTGATCCTCATGGGCCGGAGTTGCGTAAAATCAGCGGGAATCAAATATTTGAAGAAATTTCCGCAATCCATACCAAAGCGGGTTGTCTACCGGATTCAGGAGAATTTCTTGGGAAAAAGGCCGAGAAAATTGCAAGAAAAGGCATTTTATTGTGCACAAGCTGTTGATGTCGTGTGTAGAAGACGACTCAACAGTTTAATTCTCCCAGATATTCCAATTATTCTTGTCAAGTGGTCAAGGCTTATGCCCAATAACCCTATTGGCTTTGGCTACAGTGCCCTTGATAGTAAAGACCTTCGGCTAAAATTCCACTTACAGCCGGGGGTCTTTTTTTATTGGCTGTCTCACCCGGTTTTCCCATCCCATGGGTATAAACCATTATGAACCGACGCCGCCACCCCATAGCCATTCACTGGTTCCGTCAGGATCTGCGCCTGAATGACAATCCGGCTCTGACGGCCGCGGCCGAAAGCCATGACATTCTCCCGGTCTATATCCAGGACATGATCAATGCAGGCCATCACTTTCCGGGCGCCGCCTCGCGCTGGTGGCTGCACCGATCCCTGACCGATCTCAACCGAAATCTGGACGGCCATCTCAGATGTTACAGTGGCGACCCCGCAGAGATACTCAGGCTGCTGATCGATCAATATGCCGTTCAGGCGGTCAGCTGGAACCGGTGCTATGAGCCCTGGCAAATCAGGCGGGACAGGGAACTTAAAGCCTCATTGCACGATCAGGATATTGAGGTCCTAAGTCATAATGGATCCCTGCTCTGGGAACCCTGGGATGTGCTGAAGGGCGATAAAACCCCCTATCGTGTCTTTACCCCCTATTACAAGAATGGATGCCTGCAGAACAAACCGCCGCGCGCGCCCCTGCCCCG
>JBPCWG010000378.1:0-7717 GCA_051009705.1 Methyloligellaceae bacterium
GCGATGGTTCTCACCGGTTGCATCACGATCCGCCAGGCCTTCAGAGCCATTGACCGACGCATTTTTTTGCTCATCGGAGCGGCATTTGCCATGGCCGAACCACTCAGGATCACCGGTGGGGCGGCAACCATTGCCCATCTCGTCGTTGAGGGCGGCGCCAGTTTTGGACCTGCCGTTACGCTTTCGCTGTTTTTCCTGATCGCCGCTTTGATGACAAATTTTCTATCCAACCAGGCGACAGCAGCGCTGCTGGCTCCAGTGGCGGTCAGTACTGCTGCTGAACTGGGGGTAGCCCCGGAGCCTTTTGTCTATGGTCTGATTTTCGCCCTGAACTGTTCGTTTGCAACTCCAATCGCCTACCAGACAAATCTCATTGTCATGGGTCCGGGCAATTATCAGTTCAAGGATTATCTAAAAGGCGGTCTGCCGCTTATCGTCATTATCTGGCTCGCTTATTCTCTGTTTGCCCCCTTCTATTTTGACTTGTGATTTGTGGCAGAATACGCATGATACCCAGGCAGAGGATAACAGAGTACCGAAAGCAAGGGATTCGTGACCCAGCATAAAACAGATTTTCCGGAATTCTACATCACAGCTTCTCAACCCTGCCCTTATCTGGGCGGTCGGCTGGAACGGAAACTGTTCACCCATCTCACGAAAGACAAACCTGAATTCCTCGTCGACAATCTGTTGCGTGGGGGCTTCCGTAGAAGCCAGAATATAGCCTACATGCCCTATTGCGACAATTGCTCGGCCTGCGTGTCAGTGCGGATTGTCGTTGACGAGTTTATTCCCACGAAATCCATGCGCCGTATATGGAAGCGCAATCAGGATATTGAACCGCTTCGGCTTCCCCCGGAACCCACATCCGAGCAGTACTCGGTTTTCCGATCCTATATTGATGCCCGTCATTCCGATGGCGGCATGTCGGACATGTCGGTTCTCGATTATTCGGTGATGGTTGAAGATACAGCGGTCGATACGTTGATTACCGAATACCGCACACGGATCCGAACCGAGAAAGCCGATCCGGAACAATCCCCTCATCTCTGGGCCGTCTGCCTGTCAGACTGTCTAAGCGACGGAATATCCATGGTCTACAGTGTGTTTGAGCCGGAATCCCAGAACCGAAGCTTTGGCACCTATATGATTCTGGAACACATCGAATATGCCCGCACACTGGGCCTGCCTTATGTTTATCTCGGCTATTGGATACACGGTTCCAGGAAAATGGATTATAAGACTCGCTTCCTGCCCCAGGAACATTTGTCTCCGCAGGGTTGGGAAAGGGTTAGCTAAACGCTGGCCCGAACTTGTTGCTCTTCGGAAATCCTTTCGGCGGCAGACGCCCGGCCTGGGCACGAGATCCAAGCCAGTCCCGCAATTCCTCAACGGTCCATGTCCGTCCAGACGAGTCGGTCCAGGTGAGGCCCTCTTTCAGGGTAAATACCCTGGCATCCGACAAACCGCCATCCTTGTATTTCTGCAGGCGTATGCCCCGTCCGCGAGACATTTCATTAAGCTCGTCCAGGGGAAATATCAGCAGTTTACGGTTTTCGCCGACAACGGCGATTGAATCGCCGTCAACCGGCACACAAACCGCGGCTTCATCGGCGCCGGAGACATTCAGGACCTGCTTGCCTTTCCTTGTGGAGGCTACGATATCGTCTTCTGGAACGACAAAACCATAGCCTGCGGTTGAGGCAACCAGGAGTTTGCGACCGGGTTTGTTGACAAACAGCTGAACAATCTCATGATTGGCTTCAATATCCACCATAAGCCGCACTGGTTCTCCATGGCCGCGACCGCCGGGAATTGTCTCCGCCCCGACAGTGTAAAATTTGCCGTTGGTTGCAAACAGTACAAGCTTATCTGTCGTCCAGGCTTTCACGGCGCTTCGCAGACGATCACCGGCCTTGAATTTCAATCCCTTGACATCATCCGTATGTCCCCTGAGGCCCCGAATCCAGCCCTTCTCGGAAAGGATTACGGTTAGCGGTTCCTTTTCAATCATGGCAGCGGCGATATCGAAATCACCCTCCGGCACGTCCTCGAAAGAAGAACGCCGACCTCCGAGTTCGGAATCCTTGCTGTAGTGATCGCGGGTTTCCTTGATCTCATTGGAAATATGGCGCCACTGCTTTTCGTCGGACTTGAGCAGGGCCTTGATGGATTTGCGCTCGGCCGTGAGGTCCGTATGTTCTTTCTTGATCTCTATTTCTTCTAGTTTACGCAGAGATCTGAGGCGCATATTCAGGATGGCTTCCGCTTGCACATCGGTAAGTTTGAACGCCCTTATCAGTTCCTGCTTCGGCTCGTCCTCCTCACGGATTATCCGGATAACCTCATCCAGATTGAGATAGGCGATCAAATAACCTTCGAGCACCTCGAGGCGATGCTCGATCTTTTTCAGACGAAACTGGTTGCGGCGAACAAGGACAACTTTTCTATGATCCAGCCACTCCGTCAGCACCTGTCGCAGACTCAGAACGTTGGGAACCTGGCCGTGGCTCAGCACGTTCATATTCAGGGAAATCCGCGTTTCAAGATCGGTGAACTTGTACAGGGATTCCATAAGAATCAGGGGGTCGACAGAACGGCTTTTGGGCACCAGGACGAGGCGAATATTTTCGTCAGATTCATCCCTGACATCGTCCAGCAACGGTAATTTGCGCGTCTGAATGAGCTCGGCGATCTTCTCGATTAAACGCGACTTCTGTACCTGATATGGGATTTCGGTGACAACGATCTGATAAGTTCCCTTACCGGATTTTTCCTTTTCCCAACGAGCCCGTACACGAAAACTGCCTCGCCCCGTCTTGTAGGCTTCAACGATAGATGCCCGAGGCTCGACAATCAGGCCACCGGTCGGAAAATCCGGTCCCGGAACAAACTCAACCAGTTTGTCGATGGTTGCACGCGGATATTTGATTAGATGCAGGGCCGCCGTGCATAACTCCACGACATTGTGGGGGGGCACATTGGTTGCCATGCCAACCGCGATTCCTGAGGCCCCATTGGCAAGCAAGTTGGGAAAGTTAGCAGGCAACACTGCGGGTTCGTGTTCTTCGCCATCATAGGTTGCCCGGAAATCCACAGTATCTTCGTCAATGTCGTCAAGAAGCGCTTGAGCGGTTTTCGTCAGGCGCGCTTCCGTGTACCGCATAGCCGCGGCATTATCACCATCGACATTACCGAAATTACCCTGACCATCGACGAGGGGGTAGCGCACGGCAAAATCCTGCGCCAGACGTACGAGGGCATCGTAGACCGCCTGATCCCCATGGGGGTGGAACTTACCGATGACATCACCGACCACACGTGCGCATTTCTTAAATCCGCCTTCCGGATCAAGCCGGAGCTGGCGCATTGCAAAGAGAAGCCGGCGGTGAACCGGTTTCAGCCCGTCTCGCACATCCGGCAGGGCCCGATGCATAATGGTCGACAGGGCATAGGCGAGATAGCGCTCTTCAAGAGCATCCCGCAGATTTACGGGCTCAATCGGCCCGCCTTCATCGAGAATCGGTTTGTCGCTCATAACGTTTCGATTAACCTAACCTGTCATAGTTCTCAAGTCCGAGAGTGTGGGTAATTCTCCAATTTCTCAAGGAAATCAGGCAGGATTAGTGCTGCTGAGACAAATATGACACCAAACGAAGACGCGCCTCGGGCAGCTTGAGACCCTGTGGCTCATAAATTCTTTTTTCCAGGAAAAACTGGGTCAGGTGTAATCCGTCCATGATATCCCCGGAAGTAATTTCACTCCTCACTTCTTCATGGAGAAATGCCGGCAAATTCAGCAGCCTGTCTCCATAAGGCTGACCCGCTTCCCTGCAGACAGCAGAACCCGACTTCGGCGAAACATAAATCAGTTCATCGGTGGCCCCGGTGGCCGCGCATTGGGCCAGGTCCAAACGGTAACCCAGTTCGCTCAGTAATTCCAGCTCCCAGAGTATCAGCAGTTTGACCCAGATCTCCTCGTCATCGAGATGCTCCAGGATAAGTTTCTGGGCCAGAAACAACCCTGTTTGAACATCATGCTCGGGAAGAAGCTGAGCCATGGCACACATGGAAGTCAGACCGGCCAGCGCACGCTTGTTCTGCATGGCCAGGGACGCATGCGCTTCCAGGAGTTCAACCTTATAAACGCCGAGATGATCCGCAAGACGGGCGCGCCAATCCGCGGCTACCGTATTTCCAGGTTGCAGAACCGGACGTAACCGCCGAGAGCGGCCGCCATGCACCAGACCCAGGTGACGCCCATGAGATTGAGTCAAGAGTTCGAGAATGGCACTGGTTTCGCCGTGATTGCGTACCGACAGGACAATGCCTTCGTCAGACCAGTTCACTATCGTCTCCCGTGTCCCCGCTCCTCTGAAGTGTCTTAGAACTTCGCGGGATAGTCCAGACCCATTTCCTGGTAGCGCTGCGGATCATTGTGCCAGTTGTCCCTGACTTTGACAAAAATAAACAGGTGGACCGGCGACTGCAACAGATCTGATATTTCCCGGCGAGCAGCCATGGATATCTTCTTCAATGTCTGTCCGTTCTTACCGATGGCAATTTTTTTCTGGCTCTGCCGTTCGACATAGATCGTCTGTTCGATACGCACGGACTTATCTTTCAGTGTCTTCCAGTCCGTCGTTTCGACCGTGGAGGCATAGGGCAATTCCTCATGCAGCTGTAAAAACAGTTTCTCCCTTGTGATCTCTGCCGCTGTCGTACGCCAGGGCGCATCGGTAATCTGATCCTCCGGATAAAGCCAGGGTCCCAAGGGAACCCGATGTTGCAGGTAGTTGAGCAAATCCGCGACACCATCCCCTTTCAGCGCCGAAATCATCAACAGCTGATCAAAGGGGAGTTTCTCTTCAAGAACACGGGTGAGTTCCAGGAGCACTTCTTTTTTTACAAGATCGATCTTGTTTAACACAATCACGAGGTGGCGATTGAGTTTCTTTAAATCTTTAACAAATGTCGCCTCCAGCAACTCGGCAGACTGGGTAGCATCGACAATAAGAACGACAATCTCGGAGTCCTGCGCTCCGGCCCAGGCGGCATCCACCATGGCCTTGTCGAGGCGCTTTTTAGGGGTGAAAATTCCCGGAGTATCGACAATAACAATCTGACTTTGACCCTGAATGACGATACCGCGAAGTCGCGCTCGCGTTGTCTGTACCTTATGGGTGACGATAGATACCTTGGCTCCGACGAGTTGATTGGTAAGCGTTGACTTGCCCGCATTCGGCGCACCAATCAAAGCAACGAACCCACACCGCGTTTGTTCATTCTTCTGGTCGTTTGCGGTCATGGTCTAGTTCCGTTCATCGCTCCAAATTCCTTCTCGCAGCAGGAAAGTCCGGGCTGCTTCTTGCTCGGCAAAACGTTTGCTCAGACCGGAACCGGTCGCGGGCCGATTGTTTACAATCATAACTTCGGCAATAAACTCCGGGCTATGATCGGGTCCGCTTTGACTCTTTACACGGTACTGGGGCAGCGGTAACTGCGATCCCTGCGCCCATTCCTGCAGGGCGGATTTCGGGTCGATCAGCTGTTTCGGCTCTATTTCAAGCAACGGCTCCCAGACTTTTAATACAACAGCTTTAGCCGCGCGATAGCCGCCATCCAGGTAAACCGCCCCGATGACAGCCTCGCAGGCATTTGCCAAAATTGTTGGTTTCTCGCAAATGCCGTTGCGCATCTCACTTTGACCAACGATGATCACATCAGCCAGATTCCAAGTCCTGGCAACATCCGCGCAGGTTTCCATGCGCACCATCAAATTAAATCTTTTTGCAAGTTCCCCTTCGTTTGCAAAAGGGAAAATTTGTCCCAGATGATCGGCAATTACCAGGCCCAGCACCCGATCTCCCAAAAACTCGAGTCGCTCATTGTCCGGCATTTGTTTGTTGTCACCGCGGGCACTCGCATGGGTGAGGGCTTCGATCAATCGCTTCTCGTCGACAAATCGATGGCCAAGCCGCTCTTCAAATTTGTTTCTTTTTTCAGGATCTAACAACAGTTTCCGGAACCACTAATCAATTGAACTGAAAAAACGCGGCCATCGGATCGCACTGGGCCACGTCCAGAATTTCAACAAGCTCCAGCGTTCGGTCGCGGAAAAGAATACGATTTCCGCACGTCCCACGAAATTTTCAAGGGGTACATAACCGACCTGGCTCAATACGCGGGAGTCGGTGGAATTGTCCCGATTGTCTCCCATCATGAAGTAATGACCTTCAGGAACACGATAAACGTTGGTGTTGTCGAATGTGCCATTGGGATTGCGATCCAGTACTGCAAATTTAATACCGTTGGGCAACGTTTCTTCGTAGCGCGGAATCCGCACCCGGTTGCCGTAATAGTCGGTGGCAACATGATCCTCGATACGCTTTTTGGAGACCGGATCGCCGTTAATGTAGACAACGCCGCGGCGTATCTGAATTTCGTCGCCCGGCAGCCCAATGACGCGTTTTATGTAATCGGTGGAGTTGTCTGTCGGCAGCTTGAAGACGGCAACATCGCCGCGCTGAGGTTCCGCCGACCAAACGCGTCCGGAAAACAGATTTGGACTGAGGGGCATCGAATATTTCGAGTAGCCATAACTGAATTTAGAGACAAACAGATAGTCTCCGATCAGAAGTGTCTCTTTCATCGATCCTGATGGAATATTGAACGGCTGATAAAGAAAGACCCGGACAATCATCGCCAGGATCAGAGCGTGAATCACGACTTTGACAGTATCCATGATGCTGCCCTGTCGCGACTTTTTTGTACTGCTTTCTACAGCCATTTCATTGCTCCGATCCTTTATCTCTAAGCCGGAATTATTAACGCGGATCACAACCCTTGGGCAAGTTCATTTGTTTGGACACCGGGTTTCAGCGGCGATTGTGGGTACCGACAATTCTGCCGGGTCGCCGCCGGGTTTGCACTAAGACCGGTATTTCAGACCATTTCATCAGCTGGCAAGGGGACTTAGCGGAACAGCCGAAATAATCACAATTGCTTGAGCCAATGGGAAATCATCGGTAATTGTCAGATTTATTTGGGGGCTGAACCCTTCAGGTACAAGATGCTTGAGCCGCTCATTCGCACCCCCTGTCAGCGATAGCGAAGGCTGCCCCATGGCATTGTTCACGACCCCCATATCGCGCCAGAAAACCCCCTGGGTCAAGCCGGTCCCCAGTGCTTTGGCACAGGCTTCTTTGGCGGCAAATCTCTTGGCGTAGGAAGCTATACGGGCCTGACGGCGATCTGATCGTTTGCGTTCCTCCGTCGTGAAAACACGGTTCAGAAATCGTTCCCCATATTTCTCAATGGTCGCCTCGATGCGGCGAATATCGATAATATCGTTACCAAGCCCCAGTATCACTGCCGCAACTCCTACGCCGACTTTGAGCCGCTGCTGTTCGCACGGGCATTATCCATGATCGCCCGCATGCGTCGGATAGATGAATCCAGACCGCCAAATATGGCTTCACCGATCAAAAAATGCCCGATGTTGAGTTCCACGAGCTGCGGGATAGCGGCAACGACGCCGGCACTTTTAAAATCCAGCCCGTGACCCGCATGAACTTCCAGCCCAATTTCATCAGTCAGTTGTGCGGCATCTTTCAACCGCTTCAACTCGAAATCGATATCAGCCTCGGAATTGTGACGCCTGGCTTCACAATAAACGCCGGTGTGCAATTCAACAATATCCGCCTCGACTTTGCCG
>JBPCWG010000379.1:0-7299 GCA_051009705.1 Methyloligellaceae bacterium
TAGATGAAAAAGCACTTGCCGTTATCGGACCTTTTGCTTCTGGTGAAGCCAGAGTTGCGTTTCCGGCAGGCGAACGCCTGAAAATTGTCCAGATTCCCAATGCCTCTTCAGCGCCGGGTCTGGCAGATAAATTTTCATATGCATTCCGATTAACTGAAAGCGAGTTCTTGCAGTTTACCCGTCTGGTATTGTCGATGAAAAGAAAAGGGATGAAAATAAACAATACCCAGATTGCCTATGTGAGCGATGAATTTGTTTCCAAGATTGTTGGAACAAAACTTATGCCGGCGGTATTCCAGAGTCAGAAAATTGAAATTGTAGGTGACGCCGTCAGTTTTCCAACTGCGGCTTTCGACATTTCACCTCAGATATCCAAGTTGAAACAAAAGCCAGCGGAAAATGTTGCCGTTGCAGGAATTGTTGAAGCAACTGTTAAGGTTGCAAAGGAATTGCGTCGACAGGGCCACTCCGGAAGAATAATAGGATCGGGTCTATCCGCGGATCCGGATCTCGCAGGAAAACTTGGTAAGGATGGAGACGGGACTCTATATGCTGCGTGGTTCTGGAAAGACAGAAACGACAATTCGAAATCCTTTACAGAAAAATTCAATGCTCTGAACAAAAAGCGCGGGATTACAAAAGCCAATCCTCACCATGTGGATGCGTCTGCTTATGACATTGTATATTTGCTAAAGGCAGTGATCGAAAAGGCCAATATTACTGGTGATCCGTCTAAATTAGCAGAAGAAAGAACTGCAATCAGGGATACGTTGAAGTCCTTTAAATTCAGTGGCGTTACCGGTGAGATTTGTTTTGACAAAAACGGGGATGCGGAGCTTCCAGCCTATATTATGGAGGTTAAGAACAGCGACGTTAATATGATTGACCAGCATCCTTCAAAAACCTGCAATTGATATTTGTCTCCTGAAGCAGCCCGGCGAAAACCGGGCTGCTCGCGATTGTGATTGGAGTTAGGGATTCGGATGTTTGATACACATGCAAACTAAACGACGAATTGCGATCGTAGGAGGATGTGGCGGCATAGGACGCGCACTTGTATCGGCATGCCTTGAGACAATGAATCAAGTTGCTGTTCTGGATCTTAAATCATCCGCTCAACGCCATCCCGCACCCAAAGAAGCACATTATCTGGAAATTGATGTTCTGGATCGGAATTCTGTTTTCTCAGCATTTGCGGATCTGTCCAAACTCTGGTATGGCTTGGATGGTCTGGTCAATTTATCTGGCTTTATGGCAGATATGGCACCCATACTCGAAACAGATGCATCAGATATCGGAGAAACAATCGAAGGAAATCTGATATCCGCATTCTCGATTGTTCAGGCTGCACATCCTCTCCTCAAAAACGGAGTCAGTCCAGTCATTGTCCAGACATCATCCGGCCTGGCTGCTTTCACCCGTCCACAATATGGCTCCTACGCTGCGGCGAAGGCGGGGTTGATATCGTTAACAAAGACACTTGCCATTGAGTGGGCGCCAGATATTCGGGTAAATGCCGTTGCTCCCGGTGCAATTGATACGGCATTCTTGCGTGGCGGAACCGGGAGGTCCCCCGAAAACCAGCCAACATCGCTGGATATTCCCCAATATGAAGCATCTATACCTCTCAAACGAATAGGTACGCCGGGTGATGTCATCGGACCAATTCTTTTCTTACTTGGAGAGGAGAGTGCTTATATGACAGGACAGGTATTGTGGGTCAACGGCGGCGCCTATATGCCCTGATCAATGTCGGCGAATGATCCAGAACAATCATTCAATCAGAAACTGATCTCTGCTTTCTAATGCCAATTGAAGTCCATAAACCCTTTTCCTGGCTGTGAACATGATAGCCAATATCGCCCGTGAGTTACCGGCTTTTGATATCGAAACCAGTTGGCAAATATGCGGATAGGTTAGCGCCTGGAGGCTATACTGTCTCACCCCAAATCAACGCTGAACAGTTTTGGGGACTCCCACCAATTCCCCTGCTATTTTGGAATTTTGCACAAAGTGGAAACTGAATTTCGGTCTTCGAGATGCTCATTTCCATATAATTGGGGATGGTCCCTCGATCCAATTTTGCTAAATTCATAGGTATTAGTCTCCCCGAATTGTTTTAAAGGAACACCGTTCATGACAATCAGCGCATATCGCGACCTGCACCAGCACATACAGGCATTGAAAGAATTGAATTTGCTTATCGAAGTCGATCGAGAAATAAACAAGGATACAGAAATGCATCCCCTGGTACGCTGGCAATATCGAGGGGGAATTTCCGAAAAAGATCGAAAAGCATGGCTGTTCAACAATGTCGTCGACAGCAAGGGACGCAAATTCGATATACCCGTTCTGGTGTGCGGGCTTGCGGGAACTCCAGCTATTTATGAAGTCGGAATGGGGTGTAAACTGGAGGAAGTGAATGACCTATGGTCTTCGGCTATCAATTCTCCATTGGTACCTAACCTTGTTGAGACCTCCAAAGCACCATGTCAGGAGCTGGTTATAGAAGACAAAGCTTTGTTGAACGGCAAAGGGCTTGATGATTTGCCTATCCCAATATCGACACCGGGCTGGGACAATGCACCATATACTTCTTCTTCGCACTTTATTACGAAAGATCCCGCGACGAATGTTCAAAATATGGGCACATACAGAGGTCAGATAAAATCGCCAAACAGGCTCGGCATGAACACATCGACGGAACTTCGAACCGGTGGATATGTTAACTGGCTATCCTGGAAAAAGCGCGGAGAAAAAATGCCATGTGCTGTCGTCATTGGTTGTCCTCCGGTCGTCTCCTACGCTTCCGTTCAGAAGGTTCCCGAGGGTATTGACGAACTCCATGTTGCCAGCGCACTTATTGGTCAACCGCTCAATGTCGTAAAGGCCAGAACAGTAGATTTGTTGGTACCTGCGGATGCAGAGGTTGTTATCGAAGGTTACGTGGATACTGATTATCTTGAACCTGAAGCACCATTTGGTGAATCCCACGGACATGTAAATCTGCAGGAATATAATGGCTTTATGGATGTTACCGCAATAACACGTAAAAAAAATGCGATTGTCGCATCCTGGGTCAGCCAGGTCGCTCCAAGTGAATCGAGTGTCATCAGAAGATACGCCTATGAATCCAGAAACACTTCTTATTTACGGAATGTCCTGGGAATCCAGCAGGTCATAACAGTCAAGGGGCATGAACCTCTCACCTCATTGCATCGTGTTCACGCGATAGTTTTTAAGAATGACACGCCCCAAACCGAAATTTGGCGAGCGATGTACGGACTGGCAGCCTTCCGTCAAGCTGAAGGAAAGTGGATTATTGCTGTCAGCGAAGATATCGATGGCGAAAACGCCGATGCAATATTCTGGTCGATGGCCTATCGTTGCAAACCGCAGCACGACATAAAAGTATTGCCACATCAACACTCTGGTCACGGTCCCAGAGATCTTGAAGATCCAGAGGATGCTTCAGTTCTCATTGATGCGACGCTCAAAGGTACTTTCCCCCCAATTTCTCTTCCCAAGAAAGAATATATGGAACGAGCCGCTGAAATTTGGGATGAACTGGGATTGCAGAAGCTCAACCGTGAATCACCTTGGTACGGCTACGACCTGGGAGAGTGGACTGAAGAATTTGAGCAGATGGCCGATCTTGCTGTAAAAAGTGAATACTGGCAGACGGGCAAGGTGATGGCCCAACGAAGACGTAATGACGTTGCCATGAATACCGAAGTGCGAACGTTAAATGATACAAATGAGGATTAACAGGAATAGTTGGGCACCGGGAAAAATCCAACAATTTGTATAATGTCGGCTTGCGGTACTTAACCGTTAATCGGAACCCATTGAAAAATGCCTACTTACGGGAGTGAAGCAGATCTACATTTCTGTAAAGACAACATTTGTATCAAGCACAGAGATTAAATCGAGTCCCGCACTCAATAGTCGCATAAAATTAATCAATGCGAGTTTTTATCCTCGCCGACCAATCTGTGTCCTGTATGAGCAAATTTTCAATTTTGTTATTGGAGATCCCTAATGGTATTTTCAAGCCAGGTGGAGTGCACATCTCCTACTTTTTTCAAATGATCTGCATTAGAATACAAGCTCATATGCGTGACACCTCGAATGACTTCAAGCTCCTTGTTTGGATTCTTTATGGCATTGAATGCATCTATTTCGAGGTCAGCCGAAGTAATATTGTCTCCCTGGGCGATAACCATCAGGACCGGTGTTTCAGCAATTCGTTCACAGTAAGACGTGATGTCATAAGTCATGAGCAATTCTACGGATTCTATTGTATTGTGATGCTCATGAAGCGGTGCTTCCCTTTCCTTGATGTCGTTGAAAATTTCATTGACGATCGGATAAGGCCATGAGCTCATTTCCTCATGAGGTTTCAAAGAAGACATAGGCAGCATTCCACGTTCGTTATCTTTTTGACGAGATCTCCTGTCCTTCAGGATAAGCTCGTTGAGCTCTGCAAAGCGCCTTTCACCGTGGCATCGACGCATTGTCTGATACCCGTTTACGACGGGTACTGTGGAAATCGCGAATTTGACCCGCGGGTCGAGGGCGGCTGTAACGAGTACGTGCCCACCGCTATAGGAAATTCCCCAGATACCAATTTTTTCAGAGTCGATCTCATTCAGGTTTTCGGCATAACTGATTGCATTCCTGTAATCTTCTATTTGATCCCAGGGATTGATATGCTGACGAGGTTCCCCTTCGCTCTCTCCGAATCCGCGATAGTCAAATATTAAATAACCCACGCCCAGGCCATGAAAACTCTTGGCATAATGGGGCATGACAATCTCTTTGGTATAGCACCAGCCACCGGCCATGATGATCAGCGGGACCGGACCATCCGTGTCATCAGGAAGATAGAGCATTCCTTTGCAGCTATCACCAAGGCTATTAAATTCGACTGTTTTCTGCATTATGACCCCTCCGTCACTAGAACAATATAAAACTCTCGCAGCTCGCACCCTTCTTTGTCAAATTTGGCCTAGTGAGAAAACTGCTATTATCGTTGATTCAGTCAATGACGGTTAGAATTGAAAATGAGAGCGAGCGATAGTCTAATGAACTCTGGCGAAACCCTAGTAATGAGCAAAACATGAGAGATATTGGCGGATGGGAGACCCGGCTTGACGACAATATGATTGAGACGTTCAGCAATTCTGGTGACTGGAGCAATCGGACGATTGTACACTTTCTGGACAAATGGGTTAAGACTAGGCCTGATCAAGTTCTAATAACGGACAATCGTCAGTCCCTGACATGTCGGGAATTGAGAGATAAGTCTGCTAAACTGGCAGCATCTCTCAGGAATATCGGATTGAAGCAAGGAGATGTCATCTCCTTACAACTCCCCAACTGGTGGGAAGCTGCGGTTATAGACATGGCGGCAGCGATGGGAGGCTTCGTGGTGAATCCCATCGTGCCTATCTATCGGGAATCAGAAGTTCTGTATATTCTTAGGAATTCAGGATCCCGGATGTACATTGCCCCGGATCATTTTGGAAATTTTGACTATGTGCCCTTCAAGAAGAATATTCAAAAGGAACTTCCGGACCTCGCTGGAATTGTCACTGTGCGGGGAGAGAATGATAATCCCGATAGCTTTAATTCGCTCATTGATGGCCAGTCTACGAACGAAATAGGTTTTGTTGTCGACCCTAATGCAGTGAAGTTATTGATGTACACATCCGGCACATCCGGTCGTCCCAAAGGCGTCCTTCACAGTCACAACACACTCGCCTCGGAAATTCAAAATGTTATCAAATATTGGAAGCTCGATCAAAGTGACCGGATTCTCATGCCAGCCCCAATTACACACATAGGTGGTTACCTCTATGGAATACAGCTACCTATCACCCTTGGAATAGAAGCGGTATTGATGGAGAGATGGGATGCGGCCGAAGGGCTCGAACTTGTTGAAAACCAGAACCTGACAATGACCGTTGGCGCTACGCCATTTCTCCAGGAAATTGTTGAACTGGCTGAAAAAAAGAAACGGAATTTACCAAGTCTTCGTTACTTTGGATGTGGTGGTGCGCCGGTTCCACCTGACCTGATCCATCGGACTCACAAGACTTTAACAAACTGCTTAGCCTCGCGCATATACGGAAGTACCGAAGCTCCAACCGTAACGCTCGGTGTTACAAGCCGGACTCAGGGTGATCTCGCGGCAAATACTGAAGGATTCATCGTGGGTCACGAAGTTAAACTCGTAAACGACGACGGTGAACCGGTGGGTGTAAACAGTGAAGGTGAAATTCTGACACGTGGACCGGAAAATTTCATTGGTTATGCAGATTTCGCAGACAACAAATCTTCGTTCGAAACTGACGGATACTTTCGAACAGGAGATCTGGCGGTCCAGACCCAAGAAGGGTGCCTGACCATTACGGGACGAAAAAAGGATATCATTATCCGTGGAGGAGAAAACATTAGTCCAAAGGAAATCGAAGATATTCTTCATTCGCATCCATCAATTCAGGAGGTCGCAATTGTTGCCATGCCTCACAAAAGAATGGGAGAGACATGCTGTGCCTATGTCAAAGTCAATCAGGGATGCAAGATCAACTTGGATCAAATCATTGATTATTTAGAGAGCCATAATATTGCAAAACAGAAGTTTCCGGAACGACTCGAGCCAATTGATGAGTTTCCCCGAACAGCTTCGGGAAAGATCAGAAAAAACGTTCTCCGCCGAGCAATTGCCAAGCTCGTAACCGAACATACTTCTTGAGTTTGAGACGACAAGAATCTGATGCGGAATCTTCTTAGCGCACTGACCGTTTTTAGCACACAACGGATCTTTTTGAAGTCGACCTGAATTGTCCACTTTGGGGTGGAATGCGGACATTGGCAACACATTTGGACCCCATCCACACGAACCCTATACAAGGATTGCAGGTTCTCTGTTTGAGGGACTATTATCCAACGAGTTAGAGTTAGTCAAACGGCTTCTCCGATAGAGATGATCTGAAATGAGCATGATAGAATCAAAAACATTGAACAAAGACGATAGCCTTGTTGGCTGGATAGGCGTCGGAAATTTAGGAGAACCCATCTGCAATAATTTGATGCGTTCGAGTATCAACATCTGTGTATGCGATATTAATCCTGTCCAGATCGATAAACTTTCCGAAGGCGGGGCTATAGTTGCAAATACACCTGCCGAAGTTGCCAAGCAATCGCAATTAGTTTTCTCGGCAATACCCTCAGATGAGGCCCCAATCGACTAGAAGAATGAGCTACAAACCCCAAATTCTCTTTCTACTCTTA
>JBPCWG010000380.1:0-5003 GCA_051009705.1 Methyloligellaceae bacterium
GTGTGAAATCAATAATTCATTCCGCCGGTTGATGGGCTGCATGGTTCCCCGCGTCATGACGACCATATGACACGGAGCAAAGCCCGAAATCATCCAGAATTGCATAAATTGCGGGGACCACGAACAGAACGAGTATAGTCGACGCCATCAATCCAAATACCAAACTCGTGACGAGAGGTACAAGCACCTGTGCCTGCAGGCTGGTTTCCAGAAGCATCGGCAACATGCCAAAAATTGTTGTCACCGATGTCAGAAAAATAGCGCGAAATCGCGCCCGGCTTGCTTCGGTCGCCGCCTGGGCAATTGAACCACCGGGTCGCAGTCGGGACTTGATGAAATTAACCAGGAGAATGGAGTCGTTCACGACAACACCGGACAATGCCACAAATCCCAGCATACTCGGCATTGAGAAATCGAGGCCCATGACCATGTGGCCGACAATAGCCCCAATCAGGGTGAACGGAATCACAATCATGACCACGAAAGGCTCAACGTAGCTTTTGAACTGAAAACTGAGAAGCAGGAATATGCCGATCAGGCCGATAATAAATCCGGCAATCATCGAAGTCTGGGTCGTACCGGCTTCTTTGTTTTGCCCCTGCACGGAAACGGAAACTCCGGGATAGCGTGTGGTAAGATCCGGAACGAACCGGCTCAGGGTGTCATTTACAACTTCATTGGCATTGGCCACGCGAACATCGACGTCCCCTTGAACGGAAACTGTGCGTACGCCATCAATGCGATTAATTCGGGAAACCCCGCGTCCCTGTTCTATATCAGCGAGTACCGAAAGCGGAACAAGCTCACCATCCTGATTGGTAATCGTAAAATAATCGAGATCGGCGAGACTGTTTTTATCACGGGCGTCCAGCCTTACATCGATATCATAGGCTTCGGCACCATCCTGAATTGTGCGCACAGTCGTTCCAAAGAATGCCTTGCGCAGTTGATCCGAAATCGTCCGGGCATCGAGACCAAGACTATTGGCTTCATCCTTCAGATGCACGCGCATCTCAAGTTTTCCCGGTCTTAGATCATCGCTGATATTGAATGTGCCGCGATAGCGGTTCAACCAGTTCTGCAATTCAAGGGACGCCTGTTTCAAGACTTGCAAATCTTCCCCCTGCAGCCGCAGATCAATCGCCAATCCAGCGGGTCCAAGGTTTGGTTCCGTGTACCTGATCGAAATAACGTCGGTTAAATCGCCTGTTTCCTGACGCCATTTCTGGACGAAGTCATCATTTGTCGTCTTACGTAATTCCGTACTCGCGAGGTCAACGGAAACAGTTGCGATGTGGGTTCCGTTCTCGTTAGCATCTTCATTTTTATTAAATTGAATCGACAGGTTTTTTATCAGCTTCAGGTCTTCGTGCTCATTTTTTTGCAGTTCCGCAGCAGTCGTTTGCACCGCATCCCGCACCCGCTTTACTACGGCCTCGGTTTTTTCCAGGGGCGTACCCTGGGGTAAAAGAATACGAGCCTCGAGTGTGTCACCATCTATATCTGGAAAAGCAGAAAATTTGAGTAATCCTCCGGCGACAGCGGAGACGGCGAGCAGTAAGCAGAGAATGGCGACGCCGAAAGTCAGATAGCGCCACGCAACAGCCCTGTCTACGAACCATCCAATCCAGTTTTCCCGCAGCCAGTTGATGAGTTGATCCCCCTTTTGCTGAATTCGGGAAGTCCTGCCCCTGGATTTATCAAGAGAGTGATACAAATGATTGGGAAGGATGAGGAAGGCTTCAACAAGGGAAATCACGAGAACGCAAATCATGACCATGGGAACCACTTTCAGAATTGCGCCGATATCCCCCTGCAGAAATACAAGGGAGCCAAAAATGCAGATCGTTGTTGCGAAGGACGCGAATACTCCGGGCATAACCTGACGCGTCCCTTCGACAGCGGCTTCCAGAGGCGATAAACCTTCTTCTCTCCTGGCGGCGATATTCTCAGCTATGACGATGGCATCATCCATAAGGAGACCGACGACTATAAGAAGTCCGACCATTGTGAGCATGTTGATTGAAAGCCCCAATACGCTCATCAGGGCAAACGCTCCCATGAAGGATACGGGCAACCCCAGACTGATCCAGAATGAATACCGTAGTCCGAAGAACAGCCACATGATCAAAAATACGAGAACCAGCCCCTGGGACATGTTTTTTGTAAGGAGATTCAACCGATCACGAACAATCGAGGAAACATCGTTAGTAATTACCAGATCGATACCCGGTGGGGCTGATTTCTTTTCTTTTGCGATAAATTCCCGAACGGCATCGATAACCCTGAGCGTATCTTCATTTTCCGTCTTGGTAACGGCCAGAAGTGCTGCGGGTTTGCCGTTGAAAATCACTTTTTCTTCATCCAGATCAAACCGGTCGGATATTTTGGCGATTTCTCCAAGCCGGACCTGGCCACCCCCTCGTGTCGCAATAACCGCCAGATCGAAAAACTCCTGAACCTTTTTTCGCTCATCAGCAAGACGAACCAGCACTTCACCGGCCGATGCTTCAATGCTGCCTGCAGGCAGATCGAGACTCTGGCGGGAGATTGCATCGGCAATATCGCTGATACTCAGACCAAACTGGCGCAACGTCGCATCCTGCAATTCAATACGGATCTGATGATCGGAAAATCCCGAGATTTCGACCTTGGGAATTTGCTGCGTCCGCAACATCCTAGTTTTCACGTCTTCCGCATAGGCTTTGAGTGCCACACGGTTCTGAGGTCCGGTGATCGCGACAGATGCCACAAAATCCGTGCGACCGAGTTGTTTGATGATGGGTGTTTCAACTTCATCGGGAAATTCATCGATCGCTTCGACTTCTGATTTTATGTCCGCGAAAAACCGATCAAGATTGCTTCCCTCGACCATCTCAAGTTTGGCCGTGGCCAAGCCTTCTGTAGCTTCACACTGAATTTCGTTAACATTGTCGACACCGTCCACCGCATCTTCAATTCTTTGGCAGATAGCCTGTTCGACATCTTCAGGACGCGCACCGGGATAGACGACTTTCACCTGCACAAGTCGCGGCTCAATACGTGGGAAGGTTTCCCGCTGCAATCCCGGAAGAACAAAAATTCCAAGCACCAGAAATCCGATCATCATCAGATTGGCGGCTGTGGGATGGGCCGAAAAGTAACGGATCATCTTACAGGTCCCTTGCCGGAGGCTTCCGCAAGCATCTGTTTGGCCAGCCCTTCGTCAAGTGTCGATTTCAGGAGCATCCCATCGATGGCCGGGCTCAAATCACTGACAACGATTTGATCGCCGGGAACCAGTCCCTCGGCGATGACAGCGAGATTGCCCTGCACGACATCTACTTTGACAGGCTTAATCTGTAACCGATTGTCGGCGTTGACGATGTAAATCTGACCTTCATGGAGAGCCGCCCGGGGGACTACGATACGATCCGGAACGGAATTGGCGCGCAGTTCGACTTCGACGAACATCTCCTTGACCAGGGGAGGACGCTGTCCAGGTACAACTTTCAAATAGTGGTCCTCAACCGCTACGATGATGCCCACCGTGCGCGTTGTCGGATCAACCGTGTCGCTGATGCGGACGACTTCAGCCTGCCATTCCACATCCCGGAATCCCGTTCGCAGACGTACAATACTGCGCAAACCAATAGTTTCGGTCATTTTGCGCAAAAAGTTTTCAGAGATTTCCACCTGCTGCCGGTCAATGGGAAAGAAGTTGGCGAGCTGGCCCATTTGTGCCATTGGAATTTGTGCTTCAATTTCCGCGGTCTTTATACCGTCGGCCTTTCCCAGGGTTGTCCCGACACCAACATATTGGGTCACTTCCACGTTGACTTCTGAAATTCGCGCATCGAAGGGAAGTCGAATGCTTGTTCGTTCGCGATCCAGTCTGGCTGCAGCCAGTTGCGTATCGTAAACGGAAATCTGTTCTTTCTGAGCGGTAATTTGGGCCGGCAGTAATTTTATGGAATTTCGAAGTTCCTGTACGCGCTGTTCCTGAACCAGCAAGCTGCTGAGGGCCTCATCCAGGGTCGATTGTGAAGCTGTTCCGCGATTGACCAGGATCTCTGCCCGTTTCAATTCCTGCTTCTTTATATCCAGAGCCCTGTCTTCGATTGTCAATGCCGAGCGGCTATTCTGTTCCGCAATAGTCAGTTCCTTTAACTTGGCTTCCCCGGCCCGTCTGTTGGCCTCCGCCTGCTCGATGGCGATGTCGTAATCCTGGGTTGAAATCCGTGCGATTTCGCTACCTTTTTGCAAAATAGCCCCGCGTTTGAAATCCGGATGAATATAGTCAATCTGCCCGCTGACTTCGGCAACAGCATTCCAGACCCGTGCCGGTTTTACGACGCCAAACCCAATGATTTTTGGAACGAACTCTGTCAATTCGACTTTAAGTGTCCGGACATATTGCGTTTGTTCACTAACCTCAGCCTGTTCAAGCGGTTGTTTGGCACTGACAATGTAATAAAGAATTGCTGCACCGACCAAGATTGGCGGTAAGATAAGTAGTTTCTTCATTCGACCCGGCCCATTATTCACTCGCAATATTCACACACAAATCCGACCACAGTTTAACATGTTGCCTGAGATCTTGCTGCACCGTTGTGCGGACAAATTGTAACGCCTGAATCCCGGCAGATCTGGTGTGATCCTCCGACGATTCCGAAGTGTGCTGTAAATAATAAACCGGCCCTCCAGCTACCGCCGAAGGACCGGGATGGTTCAATTTCTAAAGTAATCCTAGTAGAAATACAGGCAATTATAGTACCGGTTCCACCAATATTTGCTGCCTGTACGGCGGGCTTTCTTCTTCAGCCAGTAGCAACCGCCATAGTAGGGATAGTAATGGAATTTGTGAAATTTGAAGTGACGGAATCTCTTCTTCCCACGGTGATGGACCGGCATGATTTCAGCGGTGTTGGCACCGGATTGAACGGCATTCTGAATTTGTCCGCCGATCGGAGCGGCATTCGCCCCAGACAAACTGGCCAGTGCCAGTGCTGAACCGAGAGCTG
>JBPCWG010000381.1:0-6274 GCA_051009705.1 Methyloligellaceae bacterium
ACGCCTGTCTTGTGCGTCAGTGTATCAAGATCTGCGGTATTGACGGCATTGCCCTGACCAAACTCGATGTACTCGACGGCATCGATACGATCAAAATTTGTACCGGCTATGAACTTGACGGTGAGCAAATCGACTATTTGCCCGCCTCCCAGGGTATGCAGGCCCGTGTCAAACCCATCTATGAGGAAATTGAAGGCTGGCAGGACTCCACATTCGGAGCGCGCAGCTGGGCCGAACTTCCTGCAACATGCATTAAATATGTCCGCCGGCTTGAGGAGCTTATTGAAGCGCCGGTTGCGTTGCTTTCCACAAGCCCGGAACGGGAAGATACCATCCTGGTGCAGGACCCATTTGAGGACTAAACGGTTTTTCAGTCCAACTGATGGTTCCTACAAAACAAACAGCAGGATACCTGCGACAATGATCGCTATTCCGAACAGTTCCGAGAGAAGTATTTTTTCTCTGAAATAAAGCACGGAAATCAGAATGATGAAGATAGCTTCGACCTGTGCTACGGCGCGGACATAGGACGCATTCTGCAGTGTCATGGCCGTGAACCAGCCGATGGAACCGAGAGCGCTGGTAATGCCAACAAAGGTGCAGAGCTTGAACCGCACTCCGATTTTTCCAACCGCTTCAGGTTCGAACCGATATAGCCAGAAGACACCGATTAGAACCTGTATACCGAGTACGCAAACAAGGGTAGTCGCTGCTCTCAAGATGAACGATCCCTCCAGGGAAAGACTTGCCTCGCGCAGGAACAGGTAAGACAGGCAGAAACAAAAGCCGGTCAACAGTCCGATGAGCGTCGATCTGGAAAACAGGGTCTTTGCCAAATCGCCGCGGCTGTTTAGGGAAGCGCCGAGGTTCGATTTAGCCACAGACATGATGATGACGCCGATAACCGTAAGTGTTATGGCGATCCAGCCTGAAACAGAAAGATCCTCGGAGAAAAACAGACTCCCGATGATCGCGGTCATCATGACATCGGTTCGGGACAAATTCGTTCCAACGGCAAAGTTTCTAAGCGTGAACAAATGTATCAGGAACGCCGTGGCAAGGAGTTGCGTAATCGCGGCGCCAAGAGCGTTTACGAAAAATAATGCATGCACCCGGGGAATCGCCTCGTCCAGGAAATATACAAGACAGGCCAGATAAATTAAAATAAACGGAAACCCGAATATGGATCGAACGTAAGTTGTCACCACGGTCGACAGGTGAGCATTGAGATCCTTTTGAGCAGCGGTGCGTACAGCCTGAATAAGACCGGCAAACATGCTGATGGGGATCCAAAGGAGTTCCATATTGCCCTGGGAGTGACTAAGAGATGGCCGCGATGCGGATTTCCTATCACGATCAGGGCAAAAATCCAATTGCTGGGGGCAAACTTCCGCACGTCGGTTCGCCGCCGACATGTGGAGACCGGTCTATCAGCTTGAAATTCGGAAAGCCTGCATTGAGAGGGGAGAAATCGTTCAGTTCTGGCGAATGACAATTCCATAATCTTCAGGTCCTCGCACCTCTTTGATCAAGCCGCGGTCTTTGAGGAATTCGGCAAAATCTGCATAGCGCTGCTCATCATAGGCGCGGGGACGTTTAGCAAAACGACGTAGCGTATCTCTCCAGGCGCGCCGGTTCAGTTCATCATCAAGTTTTGGGTGAGCTTTGATGAAAGTTTTCCAGCTTTCTTCAGGGTGGTTCATTAGATAAATAGTGGCGTTTTCCAGAGCCGTCAGAAATTTGGGAAATCTATCGTCTTTCAGCTTGCCGGAATTGGCTATGACGATGAGTTCGTCATAGGCCGGGACACCATGTTCTTCTGGATAAAAAGCGAGACCGGGTTTGCCAACAATATCCATCTGGTTCAGTTCAAAATTCCTGAAGGCCCCGATCACCCCATCGACACTGCCGCTGATGATGGACGGCGACAGAGAAAAATTCACATTGATGAGTTCAATATCTTTCAGGCTCAGTCCTTCTTTCTCCAGCATGATACCGAGTATAGCATCTTCGAAGCCCCCAACGGAAAAACCGATTTTTCTACCCTTCAAATCCTTGATCGATTTAATGGGGCCGGACTTCAATACAACGAGACTATTGAGCGGTGTGGCCACCAGCGTCGCAATGCGCTTTAGTGGCAGGCCTTCAGCAACTTGAAGATGAAGCTGCGGCTGATAGGAAACCGCGAGATCGATTTTCCCGGCGGCGACAAGTTTCGGCGGATCATTGGGATTGGCAGGTGCAATGAGTTCAACGTCAAGACCGGACCTGCTGAAATAGCCCAATTCCTTGGCAATGATAAGAGGGGCATGGTCAGGATTGACGAACCAGTCAAGGGCAACGGTCATTTTTTGCTGCGCCTGGGCCGGTGCGGTCAGAAGGAGCAAAATACCGGCAAGAACCAAGTTTCGTAAGAGTTTCATCGGGAAACCGGACATAAACGTACCTTTCTAGTTTTTCCAGTAAATCAATTTTTGAAACAAAATGTTCACGCCTGCGTAGACAATCAGGGTGAACAAAACCAAACAGAACAGAGCGGCAAAGACGGAAGAAACCTGCATCCGGGCGTTTGCGTGGAGCATGAGAAATCCGAGTCCTGAGCTCGATCCGACCCATTCGCCGACAATTGCACCAATGGGTGCTGTCGCGGCCGCGATACGTGCGCCGACGGCAATCGTCGGCAGGCTTTGCCGGAGCTGGATGCTCCAGAACAGCTTTTCCCGCCGTGCCCGCATCAAGACAGCCTGTTGCGACCAGTAAGGCCCGATTTGCCGTAGCCCTTCGACCACCGCGACGCTGACCGGGAAAAATACGATCATGACCGCCATCGTAATTTTTGAGGCCATTCCATATCCGAACCAGACGACCAGCAGGGGCGCGATAGCAAACACCGGAATTGCCTGGCTTACCAGCAGCAGGGGCCAGATCCAGCGCTCGACTTTTGCGGATTTCCAGATGGCGACGCCTGCCGCAAAGCCCAGCAACAGGCCGATAACGAGAGCGCTGAGAATTTCGGTTGCGGTGATGATCCCATGTTTCAGGTAGAGCTCCGGAGAGGTCGCGAGTTCCCTGAAGACAAGCAGCGGACCCGGCAGAATAAAATGCGGAATCGAAAGCAGGCTGACGATGGCCTGCCAGAACACGCAAAGGCCCAGAAACGTTATGAGCGGTCGGACCATCATGTGGTTTGCAGCGCCTTGAACAAATGCTCGTAGGTCTCATCTACCGTCGATCCGAACGCTTCAAATAGTACGATTTCCGAAGTCTTGTCTTCAGCCGTTGCGCGAAGCAGATAACACGTGTCGGCCAGACGCGCTGCTTCAACCGGGTCGTGGGTTATAATGAGCACGGTCTTGGCTTGGAAATGCTTGTTCAGAGTGTTCTGCAATGTGCGTCGCGTCAGGGCATCCAGGGCGGCAAAGGGCTCATCCAGCAGATTGAGATCGGCCTTTTCGAAAAGAGTACGCGCGAGGGCAACTCTTTGTGCCATGCCGCCGGACAATTCCCTGGGAAATTTTTCCGTATGCCCTTCCAGGTCCAGCTGTTTCAGCAGGTGCAGGACTTCGGATCGGTCGGGTGTCTGACCCCGGAGCCGGTCACCGATCCATGTGTTTTCCTCGACATTGAACCAGGGAAGGAGCTCGACCTCCTGAGTCATGTAGGTCCGCTTCTCGTCAGTATCCAGACCCGTGATCTCTATGGTATCCGGCAGATCGTACAGGCCGGCAATGAGTTTCAGGAGCGTGCTCTTCCCGGTGCCGCTCCTGCCGAGCAGAGCGGTTGTCTGGCCGCGCTTCAAACACATGGATGAAGGAGCGAACAAATTGCCCGGATGGGATTGTCCTGTACCACTGATTTTCAAAACGATATCGTCCGCAGACATGGTGTATTTCCGATCACCGCTGCCTAAAGGGATATCGCTGGATTGAAGTTATGCAATTTCCACTCCCTACGCTGGTATTAACCAGATCAGGTTCAACGGGCATAATCTCAGCCAAAAGGCATCCCGGGTATGGCCAACTTGGAACGTATTGTCGGAACTTGTCAAGGCCTTCCCGGGTGTTGAAGACTGCCGGTAGCGTCGCTACGATTGCTCGGGAAGGCAAAAATATCAATTCCATGTCTAAAAGCGTGACTGGGCGGCCTGTGATATCAAGGCAACTCTGCTGACGAAACGACCTCCATTCTATGGATATCACACGGATAAATAAGGATAATAATATCTATTGAATTCAGAATCCTAGTTTAGGTTGAAGGTCGAGCGATGTCCTGGGGCGCACGTTTATTTGTTGCAGTTATCTTTACCATTCTGGGACTGTCGTTTATCGCCACAACGGTGGCGTTGTTTAACGAATTCCAGGACTTCCAATGGCTGTCTTTTGCGACCATTTACAGCCACCTTTTTCTGTTCTTTCCAACCTTTGGGATCATTGCTCTCATAGCCTTCTATATTCCGGCGGTGGCTTTTGTTGATCTCTACTGGCACCATATTCCATTCGGCAAGATCCGGTTTATTTTCGGCTTCCTCGTTGTCTCCGCGGCGTCTTATTACATTGGCGATCTGATCAATCGTGGCGACATTCCGGCGATTTGGCAGCTGAAGCCCGAGGTACTGAAGGCCGACCAGGGAGAAGCTGTCGACTGCAAGGCTGATGCGGAGCTCTGTCAGCGCAAATCCGTGTCGGAAACGATTGCGAATGTCCGTTCAATCAGTCAGCAACGCACCGACCTTTCTCAATTTTCACGATCCTGTACACCGGATCCTCTGAAGGAAACGCCGGCGGAACATCTCGAGAAACGTTACTGCTTTGTTTCCAATTCCCTTCTGAATGCGGAATCTTGTTGTCTCGTGCAGAAGAATTTTTCGGAATTTCTGGCCAAGTCCTATCGGCAGCCCGACAATATTTCCCTGATGAGCCAGGTGCACGCTATCCTGCTTCCATTCAAAGTCTTCTTTCTGCTGATCATTCTCGTCATCGGTATTTTGTTGATTTTCTGGCGCAAATCCATCGACGCATATTATCGCCCCTACGCAAAGCTTGTAGAGCGCAGCCTGTTGATTGGCGCCCTCGCCATGCTTTTCTGGCCTCTGACCAATCATGCGTTTCTGCTGTCCGCCGATCTGCTATATGCCACCTTTGTCGATGGTATTTACGGAGCACTGGCGCCAATCATGTCGATCCTTTTCGGCGCCTGGGCCTTGATGTTGCTGTTCTTCTTCTTCCATCAGTATGAGAAAGACCTGGAAGCGGCAGGAAAAGTGATCGGTGTTATCGGCAGCATGGTGGCTATCGTCAAGTATGAGGAAATTATTGATTGGTCCGTTCGCATCGCTGGCTCCGGCGCGGATATCATCACAGCCGGACTTTTAGGCATAATTGCTCTGAGTATTTTGTTGCTGCTATTTGGACGTAGGCAAAAATCCAGAGGGAAGAAGGATGACGGGTAGAATACGGCATGACGGATTGAATTGGACGAAGGCCTGAACGATCACGAAGCTTTCAGTTTCGATGCCGCGCGTTCCTTCCGCTTTTTGAAATTTTTGTAAGCCTGCCTTTTCTTTGAATCTTCGGTGGCCTGGTCACCCATATGTACCATCCCGCTTTTTTGCGCCAGTTCAATCTGGTGCTGACGTTCCCGTGCGCGCGAGCGTGATTTTTCCGAAAGGGACTCCGCACATCGGTGACATTGAATCCCTTCGATGAACAAATGGTGTTGCTGGTCTTCGGCACTGATAGGCATTCTGCAGGCGCGGCAAAGGGCATATTGACCCTGTTCAAGCCCATGTCCGACAGAAACGCGTTCATCGAATACAAAACACTGTCCCTGCCAAAGACTTTCCTCTTCCGGAATTTCTTCCAGGTATTTCAGGATGCCGCCCTTAAGATGGTAGACATTCTGAAAACCGAGCGACAGAAGGTAGGAAGACGCCTTTTCACAGCGAATTCCACCGGTACAAAACATTGCGACCGGCTGGTCTCTCTTGTTCATCAATTTATCGGCAACGAAGGATTTAAACTCAGTGAAACTGTAAGTTTTCGGATCGACGGCACCCTGAAAGGTTCCGATCTCGGTTTCGTAGAGATTGCGGGTATCAATGACGATCGTATCGGGATCGGCGATCAAACCGTTCCACTCCCGGGGAGCGACATAAGTCCCGACGACATCGACGGGAGAAAGTCCTGGTTCCTCGAACTTTATAATCTCATCCTTGACCCGTACCTTGAGGCGCAGAAACGGCATGTCATCGCTCTGCGAGAATTTGACTTCCATA
>JBPCWG010000382.1:0-3706 GCA_051009705.1 Methyloligellaceae bacterium
GGAAAATGGTATCTTGAAATCGGATCGGGTATGGGGATTGCCCTGAATTTCAGCTCCAGCAAAGGGGCGTACACCTTGTCCGATCGGGGAACCTGGCTTAGCTTCAACAACAAGGGCGGTTTGAAACTGCTTGTCGAAGGCGATAAGAGCCTATTCAATCCTTACGGCGTAATATTGGTCAATCCGAAGAAATATCCTCATATTAAATCCGAAGAAGGGCAGATGTTCATCGACTGGCTGATTTCCGACGAAGGCCAGGCTGCCATCGCTTCGTTTCGCAAAAACGGAGAACTTCTGTTCTACCCCAACGCCAAATCCAATTCCTGATTCCCACCCGTCAGAGAGGCATTTTTCATCTTCTCAAATGCGGCAAATATTGATTTTCCCCTTAACTTCACTCCCGATATAAATTATCACCGATCTTCTGAAGCTATTTAACGTCTTAACCATGTTGATTTTCCGGAGCAGCCTCCTATGCCTTACTCAACCTACCGACCAGAATTCATGGGCACTGCGACCTTGGAACCCGCGGGTGCATTTGATGCCGGTTCCTGGCAGAGCTTTACGCTGGTTTACGAAGCTGGTCGATTTGGTATTGATGACACGGGTTCGATTAAAATCGGAATGCGTTTCGCTACGGATTTCGGACCCGTTCAGTTCGATGATCCTGCAGCCCCTGGATACACGACGATCGAAGCATCGAATGGCGCGGAACTAGATTATCGCTGGGAATTCAAGCGCAATATTCGTCCCTGGAGCCGCAGCCTCTACATCGGTGTAAAAAAGCATTTTCTCAGCGAAGGAGATAAAATCACGATCCGTTTCGGAGACCCGCGATGGGGATCCAAAGGTGTGCGACTACAGACATATTGTGAGACCGAATTCGAATTTCGCGTTTTTGCCGATCCCATAGCCACCTATGACTACGTTGCCATTACCGAAAGTCCTAAAATCAAAATCGCACCGGGCGCTCCGGCAAACTGGCGATCCGCCTTGCCGACATTGAGGCGCGTCGGGGAAGATTTCCGGCTGGCCGTCAAAAATGACGATGCCTGGGGCAATCCCCGCGACCGGGTTGACGCAAAGTTATTTCTTAGCGCCAACATGCCGGTCACCGGCTTACCCGATGAAACCCATTTTGAGAACGGCCGGTTTTCTCATTTTGTCGAAAACCTGTCTTGTGAAAGTCCCGGGGATCTGATCATCCGCGTGGAACAAAGAGACGGTTCCCTTCTATGCCAGACCAATCCGCTTCGTATTGTCGAAAAGGCAGCGGACGTTCACTACTGGGCTGACCTCCACGGCCAGTCCAATGAAACCCTGGGTACAAACACGGCTCGGGAATATTTCGAATTTGGCCGAGACCGGGCCTTTCTCGATGCCTGCGCGCATCAGGGAAATGATTTCCAGATCACGACGGAATTCTGGGAAGATCTGAACGCGCTCACAGCAGAGCTTGACCGTCCCGGGAAATTTGTCTGCATTCCCGGATATGAGTGGTCGGCGAATACTTCTGTCGGCGGTGACCGGAACGTCTTCTTTCGCCACGAAAACGGCCCCATCATTCGCTCTTCGCATGCCCAGATCCCTGATCTCAGTGATGAGAACCGGGATGCCCACAATGCGCACCAGCTGTTTGAAAAACTGACCGGCGAAGACTGCGTATGCTGGGCTCATTGCGGGGGGCGCTATGCTGACATCCAATATGCCCATGACGGCCGTCTGGAAAAATCAATCGAAATCCATTCGTCATGGGGTACTTTTGAATGGCTTTTACAGGATGCCTTTGAAAAAAATTATCGGATCGGCGTTGTCGCCAACTCGGATGGCCACAAGGGAAGAGTGGGCGCGAGCTACCCCGGCGCCAGTTTCTTTGGGTCCTATGGTGGTCTGACCTGTTTCCTTGCCCCGAATCTTGACCGGGATGCAATTTTTCACGCCATGCGACGGCGCCATCATTATGGAACCACCGGCACCCGTTTATTTATAGATGTCAGAGCTCGATTTGATTCCGAAGCCTCAATTTTCGAAACCGATCCGGTTCTGGGTCCTTCCGAATTTAACACGGGGAAAATTGCTGTTATGGGTGACATCGTCCAGACCGAGGATGACAGCTTCCTTCTGAATATTGATGTCAATGGATCCAGCCCTCTGGAACGTCTCGACATTTTTGACGGGCCTGATCTTGTTGAAACCCACCGAAACTATAGCAAAAAAGATCTGGGGTCGCGCATCCGACTTATTTTCCAAGGTGCGGAATATCGCGGTCGGGCCCGAACCACCAGTTGGGACGGTATGCTGACCATCGATGGCAACGAGATTGTCGATGTGCAAATGTTCAATAACTGGAACCTGGACCGCGGTATTCAGGACTCGTCCGGGCAGTCGGTTTCCTGGACAGCCGTGACGACGGGTAATTTTTGCGGACTTGATATCTGGCTCAAAGACCAGAATGGAGGGCGTATCGCGATTAATACACCTCACGTAAACTCTGAAATCGATATTTCCGAGATTGGCTTGGAAGACCTGCATTTTGACGGCGGAGGACAGGATCGGGCGATTCGGATTTTCCGGCTTCCCGATGAACTGACTGACACCCGAATGAACCTGCAGAGAAAGTTCACGGTCCGAACCGACGGCGACACCCGACCCTACATCAGGGTCACCCAAATTGACGGTCACCGAGCTTGGACGACCCCTCTCTACATTTTTCAGAACTCTTAAATTTAAAAGGCATTACTATGGATTTTGCGGCTGATGATCTGGCATTGCTGATTTTGCGCCTTACGGTGGCTTATGTATATTTACATGGTGCCTGGATGATATCCCGAAACGAAACCGTGCGGGCGCGAACAGTAACGCGAACGTCCGTCTTGCTTGACAATACACCCTTTGAGAACAATCAGGCTGTAGCCAGAATAATTGCCTATTCCGGCGTACTCTGCATGTATCTCGGCAGCATGGGATTGATATTCGGTTTCCAGACTAAAATCGCAGCATTTCTACTTTTTCTCTTTACAGTCCCGGGAATCGTCGTTCATTTGAAGGAACGCGACCAGGCACTGGATCTGGTCGCATCCCTGGATGGAACGAATGATCCGGAGTTGGTCGAACAGCTAAAAGCGTCCACTTATGCCGGGCATCAGTCATCTGCAAACAAAAACTACGCCCTTTTAGGCGCGGCTCTGTTCTTATTATTATCGTCCGACCCCAATGGTGCTTACGCCATTGGCGCACTCTGAAATTAGAGAAACCACGAGTTTAATAAGCCCGTCCTGTCTACCACCCTGGCTGGATAGTGATTGATTTTTGGCCACTCAGACCCTAATTGATGCATGCAGGCAATTCTAAAAGGTCGTTAATCGATGACAGAACAGCAAAATCCACTTCTTATTGAATGGAACACACCTTTTGAGATTCCGCCATTTGATCGCATCGAACACCAGCATTTTGAACCAGCCTTTGAACAGGCTCTGGAGCGGCACAATCGGGAAATCCAGGAAATTGCTGATAATCGCGATTCGGTAACCTTTGAGAATACGATTGATCGCCTCGAGTCTTCGGGAGAACTCTTAAGAAAAGTATCTTCGGTTTTTTTTAATCTCTGCGGAACGGACACGAACAATGATCTCCAGAAGATCGAAAGCAGGATGTCACCCATCCTGGCGCGCCATTCGAGCGAAATCAGCCTCAATCCAAAACTCTT
>JBPCWG010000383.1:0-4955 GCA_051009705.1 Methyloligellaceae bacterium
ATCTCCCTGAGTTCCATGGCCATTTTGAGAGCATGGTCTCGGCTCTCAAGTTGGCAGGGCCCGGCAAAAAAGGCCAGAGGTCATGTGTTTCCGATTGTCAGGGTCTGAATTTCGATTTCGGACTTCGGTTCCATGCACAATCCTCGCTCTTGCTGAATTCACTCTCACTGATTTCACTCTCGCAGATTTTACTGGCAGCCGACGATCAACCGTTTTTAAGGTGAAACAGAACCTTTTCACATGTCCGGGACCCAGTTGTGAAATCAAATCGTCGAATTTCTCTCCCATTGGGATCAAACGAGACGGCTTTGATCCAGCGCCGCCTGGATAAATGAGGCAAATAGTGGGTGCGGGTCGAACGGCCGCGATTTCAGTTCCGGATGGAACTGTACACCGATGAACCAGGGATGATCCAGAAACTCAACAATCTCCGGTAACAGCCCGTCAGGAGATACACCCGAAAATTTGAGGCCGGAAGCTTCCAATTGCTGTCGATAGGTCATATTGACTTCGTAACGATGACGGTGCCGTTCGCTGATGGTGTTGCTCTCGTAGATACTGGAAACCTTGCTGCCGTCGAGTAGGTGTGCTTCATAGGCGCCGAGACGCATTGTCCCCCCGAGATCACCATTCTGCTCACGTTTTTCCAGAGCATTGTCCTTCATCCATTCGGTCATCAGGCCGACGACAGGATCGTCCACAGGACCAAATTCCGTAGATCCGGCACCTGGGATATTGGCGAGATTGCGAGCGACATCGATCACAGCCATTTGCATCCCGAAACAAATTCCGAAATATGGAATATTGTGTTGCCGTGCATAACCCGCCGCCTTGATTTTTCCTTCCGATCCGCGTTCGCCAAAACCGCCGGGGACAAGAATTCCGTGAACATTTTCCAGCCGACGGGTAGGGTCCTCATCTTCGAAGACTTCAGATTCGATCCATTCCCGTTCGACACTGATCTTGTTGGCAATACCGCCGTGAACCAGCGCCTCATTGAGAGACTTGTACGCATCCAGCAGGCCGGTGTATTTGCCGACAATGGCAATCCTTACATTGCCTTCCGGTTGTGCGATACGACGCGAAATACGGTCCCATTTATCAAGATTAGGCTCACTGGAATCCCCGAGCCCGAACGCCCGCATAACCTCGGTATCCAGCTGTTCTTCATGGTAGGAATTGGGGACGTCATAAATAGAATTGACATCCAGCGCCTGGATCACGGCGCTCTCTCTCACATTGCAGAACAGGGCAATTTTCCGCCGCTCGTCTGCGGGAATTTCCCGGTCACAACGACACAGCAGAATATCCGGCTGAATGCCGATTGAACGGAGTTCCTTGACCGAATGCTGAGTCGGTTTTGTTTTGAGCTCGCCCGCCGCTGGTATGAAGGGAACCAGTGTCAAATGGATGAAGATGGAGTCTCCCACCGGCAGTTCATTGCGCAACTGCCTCAGAGCTTCGAAGAAAGGAAGGCCTTCAATGTCACCAACCGTCCCTCCGACCTCGCAGAGAACGAAGTCAATGCCTTCATTGCCGTCGAGTACAAATTCCTTGATGGCATTCGTCACATGGGGAATGACCTGAACTGTACCGCCGAGATAATCTCCCCGGCGTTCCTTCTCGATTATGGTCTGGTAGATACGGCCTGTTGTCACGTTATCCTGCCGGGTACAGGGCCGGTCCGTGAATCGCTCATAATGTCCGAGATCGAGATCTGTCTCCGCCCCATCATCGGTCACGAATACCTCGCCATGCTGGTAAGGGCTCATCGTGCCGGGATCGACATTCAGATAGGGATCGAGTTTCCTCAATCGTACGGAAAACCCCCGGGCCTGTAACAAGGCTCCGAGAGCTGCGGAAGCTAGCCCTTTTCCAAGTGAGGAAACCACGCCGCCGGTGATGAATATATATCGCGCCATGGGCTTGCAGGATACACAAATACCGAGTGATTCGAAGTAGCTAAATCGATCCATCCACGATCAACTGAAGCCACAACTCTTAATCGTTGATTTATAGATTGTTTCAAGTTCGAAGTATTAATTTGCTTTACTATTAAATCTATACAGAAATTAGTTGCATAAATCGTGATCTCGGCAAAATTCTTAAAAAAATTTTACGTATTTCTCTCTAGTAAGGAAGCTGTTGGCCGAAGTTAACGGGCATTAACAGCCAGTCTCTGAAATAACCGAACAGAATTCTTGCTGAATTCTCGGCTTATATGGGGCTGTTGTAAGGAGAGCTGTACTAGATTGATACATAAAGTTTCTTATTGATTACCTTGAATTACTTAAACTTTTAATTTTCTAAAAATTTAACAGTATAGCGAGCTTTATAACTCAAGATCGGCAAATGTAACTTAGGAATATAAGAGATTGTGTTATGAGTAACCGCGTTCGAATTTTTGAAAATTTGCTAATTTCTGCGCTTCGGTTCTTTATTCGGTTTTCAGGTAATACCAGGGGTAATACGGCCATCATGTTTGGTATTTGCTGTATCCCGCTGGTCGCATCGGCGGGAGCCGCGATCGATTTTACCCGTGCGCTTAATCTAAAACATAATCTGAATGCCGCTATCGATGCCGCAGCTCTGGCTGCAGGCTCCGCAGTGACATTGTCGACGGAACAAAAAATTGAATATGCCAAGGAAGTTCTCGAAGCGAATTTTCTTGAATCCGAACATGCCCACATTGATGAACCGACTTTCCAGGTAGACGACACAACCGTCATCATCAACGTAACAGGAACACTGGATACGTTTCTCCTCGGCGTCGTCGGTATAGATCAAATTCCGATCACTACTTCGAATGAAGTGACTTTGCAAAGTAAGGAACTCGAAGTCGTTATGGTCCTCGACAACACCGGTTCCATGAGCGGCAGCAAAATTTCGAGTCTGAAAAGTGCCGCTGAGGATCTGGTTGAAATTCTTTTTGAAGGCGACAATGCTGAAGACTTGGTGAGTGTTGGTCTCGTACCCTTCGCCGCAAGCGTTAATATTGGTTCTGATAAGCTTGGCTCCGGATGGATGGATGTAAATGCCCAGTCAAGCACACACGGTGAAAACTTTGAAACCGGGACCAACCTGTTCACTCTTTATGATGATATTGACAACAAGAGCTGGAACGGTTGTGTCGAAGCGCGTCCGGCACCGTATGACACGACAGATGCTGTTCCGAGCTCTGGTAACGGAGATAGTCTCTTTGTCCCCTATTTCTATCCCGATGAACCTGACTGGTCTGCCGCCAATGCTAATGGATACTGGTATCCCCGAAACTATTTGAATGACGGTTTCCCAAGCAGTAATACGGATGTAGAAGAACGCCAGCAGGATCGTGAAAAGTATGATGGCGCCTGGGTTTCCAATAGTGGTCCCCACTACCTTTGTTCCGTCCCTTCAATTCTTGCCCTGACAAACGACGAAGATGACGTCAATGACAAGATTGATGAAATGGTCGCCAGTGGCTCGACGAATATTCCGACGGGACTTGCCTGGGGTTGGCGTGTCATATCCCCTGACGAACCCTTCAGCGAAGGCGTTGAATATGATGATGAGGATGTCATCAAAGCCATTGTGTTGCTAACCGATGGTGAAAACTGGGTCGGTAGCCTGAACAACCACAACAAGGCCTATTACAATGCCTATGGCTATGTCGGTAACGGACGTCTCGGCACAACGGATTCGGGCGATGCCAAGGATGAGCTGGATACTCGAACCGCTACGCTATGTGAAAACATCAAGAATGAAGGTATCACGCTCTATACTTTAACCTTCGATCTTGATGATGGTCCGATCAAGGACGTCATGCAGGCCTGTGCCACGACACCCGGACACTATTACGATGCTTCGGATTCTTCGGCTCTGGCGGAATCGTTCAATGCCATTGCAACGGATTTGTCGAACCTGAGACTGTCCAGATAAAACTTTCTCTCTTGCGAACAAAAAAGGCATTGGTGCTCTGACCAATGCCTTTTTTTGTGTTCGACCTTTAGCCGGGATAAACCTTCTTACTGTGAACTGGGAACCCGCGGTCCTTCCGGAAGCTTGGGCACGGAAGGTTTCAGATCCGGCAGTCCCGATGAAGGCTGATTGTTTTCTATGGGTGCTCTTTGCGTATTAGCGCCATCGAGAATTGAAGTCGGGGCACTTGAGCGCTGGGCGATAATCGTCAACATGATGCTGGTGGCAAAGAAAGCCGCCGCCAGAACCGCCGTCGCCCGGGTCAGCAAATTTGCCGTTCCCCGACCACTCATGAATCCGCCGCCGCCGCCGCCGCCACCTATTCCCAGCGCACCGCCTTCAGAGCGTTGCAGCAGGACCAGGGTGACCATCGCTGCGCAAATCATTATGTGAATTACGAGAATTACCGTCGTCATGTTCTCTCACTTCGAATATTTGAGGGTGGTTTACACCAATAAATCGGGTTTGACTAGGTCCCCTGTTTCCCGCTTCAGATGACGTCTCGATGCAGATTTTTCAAGGACCGGGTGTTGTAATCAATGATCTCGTGCTGAATTTTGTTCGAAGGCCCGGATTAGGTCTTCCGAAGCGACATATATTGGCCAGTTTCGACCCGTGCCCTCGTTTATCAGGGTAAATTTATCATCAGTAAACTGAACCCCAGTTCATTTTTGTCGTTCTCAAATTAAGGAGAATAACGAAAATCATGATGGATAATAGGCCGAAACGATTTCGAGAAAATCACTAGATTTGAGGCTGGCGCCTCCGACTAGAGCGCCGTCCACATTAGGTATCGCCATGAGTTCACGGGCATTTTCAGGTTTTACAGACCCGCCGTAGAGAAGACGAATGCTGTTCCCCGTTGCAGTATCAAACCGTTTCGTCAGCAGGTCCCTTAAAACACCATGCACTTCCGCAACATCTTCCACCGTTGGTGTGAGCCCGGTTCCGATGGCCCAAACCGGTTCATAAGCAACAACAATTGTCCCACCGCTGCT
>JBPCWG010000384.1:0-5794 GCA_051009705.1 Methyloligellaceae bacterium
ATATGGAACTTTGTTTGTCCCATCCGCAGCATGGCTATTATCAGAGCCGGTATCCCTTCGGGCGTGACGGTGATTTCATCACCGCCCCGGAAATATCTCAGATATTTGGGGAGATGATCGGGATCTGGATTTTGAGTGTCTGGCAGCTTCTCGGCGCGCCACAATCATTTAACCTGGTCGAAGTCGGACCCGGACGGGGCACGCTGATGTCAGACATATTGCGGACTCTCGCTATTCGTCCTGAAGTGCGCGAGGGGAGCGCCGTTCATCTCGTGGAAACCAGCAGGTCGCTGCGAGACCTGCAGAAGAAGACTCTTTCTCATTGGGAGGGACAGATCACCTGGCATGACAGGGTGACCACAGTCCCGCCGCAAACGTCAATTCTGATCGCCAATGAATTTCTCGATGCCCTGCCGATTCAACAGTTCATTTATCGGGACAAATTCTGGAGCGAAAGGCGGGTGACCCTTAATGATCAGCGACAGCTTGAATTCTGCGATGAAACAGTCGTTTCGCCGCTACCTGTCCTGGAAGAAGCCGTTGATGGCGGGTGCAAGGCCGGAGATATTGTCGAAGTTCGTCCGGGGGAGGGTCATTTTTTAGAGGACTGGAACGACAAATTCCGGAACGAAAAATTTGCACTCCTGTTTATTGACTACGGATATACAACGGATGTTTTTGGCGATACGCTGCAGGCTGTTCAGGCACACGAATTTGTCGCGCCGCTGGAAAATCCGGGACAAGCGGATTTAACTTCTCATATCAACTTCGCCCGGTTGGCCCGACAGGCACAGGAAATCGGCTTGAACTGTTTCGGTCCCATTTCTCAATCACATTTCCTGCTCTCTCTGGGATTGAAGCAAAGACTGGAGCGATTGGTTGCGGCGCAGACATCTGAAAGCCCCGGGACGAAAATGTCCACGGCAAAAACCAGGGAAACGGAACAGCTAATTTCCGGCGCAAAGCGCTTGATCGACCCAAATCAAATGGGCGATCTGTTCAAGGTTTTGGCAGTCGCGTCGTCGGACGTTGAAGAACTCTTGCCATTTTCGAAAACATCGCTTTAGCTGCGAAAGTGGACTTGGAAACATCAACTCTTTGGAAATCGAATTTCATGGTCGACAAAATTGAATGTGAGATGATGACGACACAGCCTGGGGTGCGCCACGGATTTTTTACCCGCAATGGCGGTAAATCCGACGGCCTCTATGAGTCCCTCAACTGTGGCCAGGGTTCTGCGGATCAAACTTCGAAAGTTTTGGAAAATAAAAACATCGTCGCGCAGACACTGGACTTGAGACCGGAGGATCTGCGGACCGTGCATCAGTTCCACAGTGCCGAAGTTTTCACGATCACCTCAAATGACACGCCTTCCGGCCGGCCCAAAGCCGACGCCATGGTCACCAATATGCCGAACATCGGCCTCGGTATCCTGACCGCCGATTGTGCTCCTGTATTGTTCGCGGAACCGAATGCCCGAATAATTGCCGCCGCACATGCCGGCTGGAAGGGCGCTTTGAGAGGCGTGTTACACCAGACTGTTGCCAAGATGGCACAGCTCGGTGCTTATCCGGACCGCATTACGGCAACCATTGGCCCGACACTCTCACAGGTAAATTATGAAGTCGGACCGGAATTTCACCAGGAGTTTATAGAGCAAAGCCTTCAAAATGCCTGTTTTTTTTACCAGGGTAAGGAAGACAGATATCAATTTGATTTGCCGGGATTTATCGCAGATTCCCTGCAAAAAGCCGGAGTTGTGAACATCTCGAACCTTGGCCTTTGCACATATGGTAGCGAATCAGATTTCTTTAGTTACCGAAGGTCCGTACATCGGAAAGAGAATGATTACGGACGGCAAATCTCAATAATCGTATTGGAGTAGGTGCACGTTGAGCGAACGAGTTGGGCAGTGAAACGATGAAAATCGACTTCAGTTTACGGAATGTCACTGGACGCCTATCCCAGAAAACGCTAGTTTTTTGGAATGTGGCGGCCCATAAATTGTTCAGGGATTGGACAATTACTGTAAATCAATTGCCGTTCTTTCGCGGGGTAATTGGCAAAAGGGGGGCGGAAAACGTCATGTACGTCGACGCTACAATTATTGGAATACGTGCGAAACGCGCGATACTCTTCACCGGTCTCGGATTGGCCTCGCTTGCCCTGGCAAGTTGCGGATCCAGTTCGGCCATAAATCTTGGCAATTTTGGCTTTAATTCCAGCGAGCAGCAGGAAACAAAAGCAAAACCTACCTCTGTTTCTTTCGCACCGCTCATCGGTGCGCCGGCCAATGTCTCTTCTGAACTGGCATCGGCCCTGACAGCGGAATTTGAAAAGAAACAAATTGCCGTCGTCAAAGACGGGGCAACGGCTCAGACCGGTCAGATTACGGCAACAGCCCAGACGAAACAGACCAACGCCAAGGCGACCGCACAAAAAGTCTCGGCTCAGATCAGTCCCGATTACACTATTCGCGGATACTTTGTGGCCTCTGCCGAAAGCAAGGGAACCAAACTTTCCTACATCTGGGATATCCGGGACAAGGAAAACAAAGCCACCCACAGGATCAAGGGTGAAGAATTTGTTGCGGGTAAGAAAAGTACAGATCCCTGGTCGATCGTCAAAAAAGACACGCTGAGCAAGATTGCGCAAAAAACCGCAACCGATCTTGCTGCATGGCTGCCATCTCAGAAAAAACGCCCAGCAACGGCGGGCGTCGGCAATAATAAGCCTCAGCAAACTTCGACCAACACCGCACAAAAGCCTGTGCAAACGGCTTCGATAAAACCGGTGGCGACCGCACCGAAGAAGACGACGCCTTCCAAGCCCGCCAAGCCGGTGTTGCTGGCTACCGTTCCTTCCGTCAAAGGAGCGCCGGGTGACGGTAACAAGACTCTTTCCGCGGCCCTCAAAAAACAGCTTGCGGCCCGTGGCGTTCAACTCGCATCATCTGCAAATACCCAAGGGTCCTATAAGGTCGTGGGAACTGTTAAGATGGGTAAACCGGCGTCCGGCAACCAGAGCATTCTCATTGAATGGCAGGTCGTTGATCCTTCAGGTAAAAAACTGGGCACGGTATCTCAGAAGAATTCAATTCCACAGGGATCTCTTGACGGGCCCTGGGGTGACACGGCAAACAAGGCCGCATCAGCTGCATCAAAAGGTATTGTTGAGCTTTTGCCGAAAAAACAAGGATAGAGTTCGCATTCGCAACCTTGTCCAGATCGGATAATTGCGACGATTGCAACTCCTTCGAAATAACAATTAGGCTCTAATCGGTTTACAGATTAGAGCCTAATTGCTAGAAGCTCGCTTACAGGCTCTCGACTTGGAGTCGCTCAATGACCCTCAATTCTCGCCTTTCTACAATTTCCATTTTGATTTGGGAGCGCATCTGATGAAGCTCGTCTCGGGCAATAGCAACCGGCCTTTGGCGGAAGCAATTGCCGCTTATTTAAATTCACCACTTACAAAATGTGTCGTCCGAAGATTTGCCGACATGGAAATCTTTGTCGAAGTACAGGAAAATGTTCGGGGGGAGGATATCTTTATCGTTCAGTCCACATCGTTCCCAGCCAATGATCATCTCATGGAATTGCTGATCCTGATCGATGCGGTTAGACGGGCCTCGGCGCGACGGATCACGGCTGTGCTCCCATATTATGGTTACGCCCGCCAGGATCGGAAACCAGGTCCTCGAACACCAATTTCGGCAAAGCTTGTGGCTAATCTCATTACCCGGGCAGGCGCTGACCGGGTATTGACCCTGGACCTGCATGCGGGCCAGATACAGGGATTTTTCGATATCCCCACGGACAATCTATATTCGGCTCCAACAATCGTGAAAGATATAGAACAGCGGTTTGATTTGGACAAAGTCATGATCGTTTCTCCGGATGTGGGTGGTGTCGTCCGGGCCCGGGGTCTCGCAAAGCGCATCGGAGCTCCCATTTCGATTGTCGACAAGCGGCGGGAGCAACCTGGTGAATCCGAGGTTATGAACGTGGTTGGAGATGTCACCGGCTATCGCTGTATTCTGATCGATGACATCGTGGATTCCGGCGGCACGCTTTGCAATGCTGCCGACGCGCTGCTGGAAAAAGGTGCCACAGAAGTGCATGCCTATATCACCCACGGGGTCCTGTCGGGTGGCGCTGTGGCGCGGGTTACCGCTTCCTCCCTGTCTTCCCTGGTCATTACCGACTCCATCCTGGCGACAGAAGCCGTGCGGGTCGCCCACAATATCCGCGTCATATCAGTGGCAGATCTGCTCGGCGAAGCCATATCCCGGACATCGAGCGAGAGGTCTGTTTCCAGCCTGTTTCACTAGTCCGGATCTTCCCTTTTCCCTATCTGCAGGTAAATATCCCGAAAAATGGAATATCACCTCAGTTTCTGATGCGATTCATTCAGGTTGCGATTGCTATTGCAGAATTCACTCTGTATAAGGCTCCCTTGAATAATCCGCGTCCAGCACCCCTGGAGGCATCGCGGATTGTCGGGCTGAAGGTGCCCTTTTTTTTATTTTGGAGAATGGACATGGCTGAAATTGCTGAAATCAAAGCCACGTCTCGCGAAAAAACCGGCAAGGGGGCCGCGCGAGCTGCGAGACGTGAAGGACTGGTTCCCGCTGTAATTTATGGCGAAAAACAACCCCCTGTACCGATCAATGTTGACTACAAGACCGTTTGGACACACCTCCAAAGCGGCCAGTTTCTGTCGACCGTCTATATGATAGATGTCGGGGGTGAAAAAACCCGTGTCATTCCCAGGGATATCCATTTGCACCCGGTTCGGGATTTTCCAATGCATGTGGATTTTCTCCGCCTCGGCAAAGATGCCCGTATTACGGTGTCGGTCCCTGTCGTGTTCGAAAATGAAGAACTGTCCCCGGGCCTTAAACGGGGCGGTGTACTTAACGTCGTTCGCTACGACATTGAAGTGTCCTGCCCGGCAGATGCCATCCCGACCAGCCTGACGGTCAATCTGGAAGGTTTGGAAATCGGGGATTCTATCCACTTCTCGGCCATAACCCTGCCCGAAGGCGTAACCGCGACCATCACAGACAGAGACTTTACTGTGGTCACGATCGCCGGTGCCGTTGCTTCTGAAGAAGAAGAAGAAGCGGAAGAGGGAGAAGAAGGCGCAGAAGCAGCTGAAGGCGAAGCAGGCGAAGAAGCAGCTGAAGGCGAAGAATCAAAAGACGAATAAATCTTCTGAATTCTTTCTCTCGGGGAGACCCCTGACAGATGAAACTCTTTATTGGGCTTGGCAATCCTGGTGCCAAGTATGAACGTCATCGCCATAATGTCGGATTTATGGTCGTGGACGAAATCGCACGGCAATTCAGCTTCGACTCCTGGCGCAAGAAGTTCCAGGGCCAGGTTGCCGAAGGCCGGCTGAACACGACCAAGTGCCTGTTGCTAAAACCGGAGACTTATATGAATGACTCTGGTTTTTCGGTTGCGGAAGCGCTGCGCTTCTACAAACTGGACCTTGAAGACGTCTATGTGTTTCACGACGAGATCGACCTGAAACCGGGGAAAATCCGGGTCAAAAGCGGGGGCGGTTCCGCCGGACACAATGGCCTGAAATCTATCACGTCACAGATCGGCAACGACTATGTACGTGTCCGCATTGGTGTCGGGCATCCGGGTCGCAAAGATGCCGTATACAAATATGTACTGCAGAATTTTTCCAAGGCTGACCAGGATTGGCTGCCTGATGCCATTGAGACGATGGCCAAAGCATCGGTGCATCTGGCGGATGACCGTGCTGACAAGTTCATGAA
>JBPCWG010000385.1:0-2770 GCA_051009705.1 Methyloligellaceae bacterium
CCCTCCAGGACGAGGACCAGGATACATTTCAGGAAAAGAAAGGTCGAAACAGGAGAGGCCGCCGGGCTAAAAAGAATGATAACAGGAATTCATCGTCAGCCAGCTCGGAAAATGACGTACCGGAAAATGAAGTACCGGAAAACGAAGCATCGGATTCTGAGCCCCAGACCATAGCTCTTGCCAACAAGGACAGCGATGACCTTCACATTAGCGATGTCGTGGCCGTTGCCGACGATGTGCCCGAAACCGAGGTTTCCGGGAATGATGAAAGTGTTGCGGACCCCATTGACGGTATAGCTGTTGACGCGGATGCCGCCGGTGAATCGGAATCTGAGGTTTCGGAAACGGTTCCGCAAGAACAAGATGCCGACACCGGGTCGGACGCAGCCGATGAAGATGACGAAGATAACGCCAAAAGCAGTCCCTGGTTGAATGAAAACAATTCGGACGATGCCTCTTCGGATATGGCGGCACAGTCGTTGGATAAACAGGACTCCGCTGAAACAGATGACGAAGAAGGCGAGGTCGAGTCCGTCGGCAGCGAGGACGTTCTGGAAGAAGTACCGGAACGGGTCAGGCGACGCCGGCGTACTTACAAAATTCAGGAAGTCATCAAACGTCGCCAGATTATTCTGGTGCAGGTTGTCAAAGAAGAGCGCGGCAACAAGGGTGCTGCACTTACAACTTATCTTTCCCTGGCCGGCCGTTACACGGTACTGATGCCGAACACGGCACGGGGTGGCGGTATTTCTCGCAAGATTGCCAACCCCGGCGACCGCAAACGCATTCGCAAGATTGTCAGCGATCTTGAAGTTCCCCAGGGCATGGGGCTGATTGTCCGTACCGCCGGTGCTTCGCGAACGAAAGCGGAAATCAAAAGAGACTACGATTATCTTCTGCGACTGTGGGAAAACGTGCGCGACCTGACCCTCAAGTCGACCGCGCCGGCCCTCGTATATGCCGAAGGCGATTTGATCAAACGTTCTATCCGGGATCTCTATTCCAAGGAAATAGACGAAGTTTTGGTTGCCGGGGAACCTGCATATAAGCTTGCCAAAGACTTTATGCGCATGCTGATGCCGAGCCATGCGAAAAACGTCAAACCATATCGCGAGCCCAATCCCCTGTTTGTGCAACATCGCATCGAACACCAGCTTAATGCCATGTTCAGCCCTATCGTGTCCCTGAAATCAGGGGGGTACATAGTCATCAATCAGACCGAGGCCCTGGTAGCCGTTGATGTCAACTCGGGCAAGGCAACGAGGGAACACAGCATTGAGGACACGGCACTGAAAACCAATGTTGAAGCCGCCGAAGAGGTGGCTCGCCAATTGCGTCTGCGCGACCTGGCCGGGCTCATCGTCATCGACTTCATCGATATGGAAGAGCGCCGCAACATTCGTTCGGTGGAACGTAAACTGAAGGATTGTCTTAAAAACGATCGCGCCCGTATCCAGGTGGGACGTATCAGCCACTTTGGATTGCTGGAAATGTCACGACAGCGGTTGCGCACGGGTATGCTTGAAGGATCGACTTCCCAATGTGTTTACTGTCAGGGCACTGGCATGATCCGATCAACAGAGTCGATTTCCCTTTCAGTGCTGCGATCCATCGAGGATACTCTGCAAAGCGATGGTTCCAAAGATCTCCTGGTGACGACACCGGTTGAAGCTGCGATATACATTTTGAATCAGAAGCGGATTTATCTAAAAGATATAGAATCTCGCTACAATGTATCGATTACCATTCTGGCCAGCGACGCCCTGCAGGGGACTAACTTCAGTATTCAGCAGGGAGATATCGCGGACAGTGGCAGTGCGGATGCCTCCGGTGCCGTGAAGATGGATTGGTCATTTCAATCTCCCGAAGTAACATCAGGAGAAATCGGCGAGGATACGGAAAAAGGCAAGCCCCGTCGCCGCAAACGTCGTCGCAAACCCCGGTCGGAAAAAGCCGCCGATGCGGTCCAAGAGGAACCCACCGGTGAAACGGACAATCAGGAAGGCAAATCCGGTGAGAGCCCGGAACAAGTCAATCTCGCCGACGAAAAGCAGTCTCAAGACGCAAAGAAATCTCCCAGGCGCCGGGGGCGTCGTGGAGGGCGCCGCCGTTCCAGCAAGCAAGCGGAAGAGGGTCTGACAACTGAGGAACAGACCCAGAAACAAGCAATGGAAAACGGTGTACTGCCGAGTGGTACCACCGACAACAAGGGTGAATCTTCACAAGACGCTGCGCCACAGGACAGCAACCTAGCCGATGAAGCCGCAACCGCTGAAAAGTCGGAAAAAAAACCCAGGACACGAAGACCAAGGCGTTCATCCACCGCCAGGCAGAAAGCAACTAATGGTGATGCATCGCAGGCCGAGCCAGATATCAGGTCAGGTGGACAGGAGGAAGCCTCTCCTCCGCCCCTGCCCAAAGATCAGGCTGCAGATACCGGGCATTCCCCTGCTAAAGGATCCTGGAGTGGGGAGTCGGCAACTGAAACGGAAAAAGCTCTGACGGTGGAAAGCTCCAAGGAAATTCCTGAATCATCAGAACCGTCCCGTCGCGGTTGGTGGCAAAGACGCCTTTCTTGAGATTTCAGCACTCGTCGTCAGGCGAATGCATGGACTGAGCTTTTTGTGACCGGTGTTTTGTGGGATCGCACCGTTTCATAAGGCTCAGAAATCCATATATTCTTGGTCACAGTTTCTGAATCCATGTGCCCAGTCTTTTCGATGCCTCTCCCATATCGGCTGTTGTGCCAGCGTAGGAGAGACGCACATAC
>JBPCWG010000386.1:0-5260 GCA_051009705.1 Methyloligellaceae bacterium
GCAGGTCGCCTCCGTTGGCTTGACGGAACAGGCCGCCGAAGAACAGGGTTATGATATCAAAGTCGGCCGTTTCCCCTATCAAGGTAATGGCAAGGCCGTCGCGCTGGGTGAACCCGAAGGTCTGATCAAGACGATCTTCGATGCCAAGACAGGCGAACTGCTTGGGGCACATATGATTGGCGCCGAAGTTACGGAACTTATTCAGGGATACGGCATTGCCAAAACCCTGGAGACAACCGAACAGGAATTGATGCACACCGTCTTCCCGCATCCGACGCTGTCGGAAATGATGCATGAATCCGTACTTGATGCCTATGATCGGGTGATTCACATTTAATTCCGGCGTATAGTTCCGACGAATAGCGACATGCCCCAAAATCCATTGGTAAACGCATAGGCTGTCGCTATATATAGTTCAACAACGCTTCGCGGCGATTGTTAGAAAGAGAGGTTATCGTCATGGATTCAAAGGCTCTGATCACGTGGATTGTCATCGGTATTATCGCCGGTTTTCTCGCCAGTTTCGTTGTCGGCGGCGGCGGGCTTATACGCTACCTGATTACCGGTCTTATCGGTTCCTTTGTTGGTGGATTCCTCGCGCAGCAGTTTAACATCAAGCTCAATCTGGGGAATGCCTTCCTCGAACAGGTTATTGTTGCCGCTGTCGGAGCGATCATCGTCGTTATAATCGCCGGCATCATCATTTAGTCGGCGGGACCGAGCGAATAGATCAGGACAAGAAACCCTCATGGTTACGGTTATCAACAAACTCAAAGACAAAGATCAGGCATCGCAGCCTCGGCATCCGGAAAAAGCGCGACGGCCTGATCAGCCGTTGATGCGCAAACCGGACTGGATTCGGGTTAAAGCGCCGGGGTCACAAGTGTTCAACGAGACCAAGGCCCTGATGAGAGATAATAATCTGACAACCGTGTGCGAGGAAGCGGGTTGTCCGAACATTGGTGAGTGCTGGTCCAAAAAACATGCGACCATGATGATCATGGGTGATACCTGCACGCGCGCCTGCGCCTTCTGCAACGTGAAGACCGGACTGCCGGGACCGCTGGATGAAGCCGAGCCCGAGAATGTTGGCGATGCTGTTGCCAAACTCGGTCTTGAACATGTGGTCATTACCTCCGTGGACCGGGACGATCTGGAAGATGGGGGCGCGCTTCACTTTGCCAAGGTAATCCGGGCAATAAAAAATCATGCGCCGGGAACGACAATTGAAGTTCTTACACCGGATTTCTTACGCAAAGACGGGGCTCTGGAAATCGTTGTCGAGGCGAAACCGGATGTGTTTAATCACAATCTCGAAACCGTGCCCTCGTTGTACCTGGACATTCGACCGGGGGCCCGTTATTTCCACTCTCTGAGACTGTTGCAGAAAGTCAAGGAAATCGATGCCACCATGTTCACCAAGTCGGGGATCATGGTCGGCCTCGGGGAAACCCGCAAGGAAGTCCTGCAACTCATGGATGATCTGCGGTCGGCGAATGTGGATTTTTTAACAATCGGACAGTATCTGCAGCCGACACGCAAGCATGCCGCAATTGATCGGTTTGTGACACCGGAAGAGTTCGAGTCCTATGCGCGGGTTGCAAGAACCAAGGGCTTTCTGCTGGTTTCTTCCAGCCCGCTGACCCGATCTTCCTACCATGCCGGTGATGATTTCGAGAGATTGAAAGCCGCTCGTCTCGGTCAAAGCCGTCCGGAATAGCCGGGTCACTCTTGAGAGCGTCAATAAGAGCCATTTCCCATGCCAGTTTTTCAAACCACCAAGTGGGTCGCTCACAGCGCTGATAACATGCTGAAGCTCGTCGCAGATGTGGAACGCTATCCCGAGTTTCTTCCCCTCTGTCAAAACCTCAACATCCTGTCACGCCAGAGAGACGGCGACACGGAAGAACTTCTGGCTGAAATGTCCGTCGCTTACAAGGTGGTGGAGGAATCTTTCACAAGCCGGGTAAATATTGACCACGCCAACCGCCAGATCGTCGCGCAGTATATTGATGGTCCTTTCAAGGAACTTCACAATCGCTGGAGTTTCGCCGATCAGTCAGGTGGGTGCGAGATAGATTTTTTTATCGACTATACGTTCCGCTCCCGCCCCCTGCAGTTCCTGCTGGGTTCCGTTTTTGACAAGGCCGTGCGCAAATATACCGACGCATTCGAGGAACGGGCCAACTTGATTTATGGGCATTCCTGAAAGTAGATCACTTGTACCAGTGATAAATGTTCAATGATCTTCAACTCGGTCCAAAATCATGTTCAAGGCAACCTGACAGGATTCCAAACGGATTTGTCGCCGGCCGATATCGCCGAACCGGCATTCTTGAACTTTTGAGCCCTGGCCTTTTCGGGCACTACCGATATACACAAGGCCCACTGGCTTCTCAACTGAACCGCCGCCAGGACCAGCGATGCCTGTAACGGATACGGATATATCCGCGTGCGAGTGCGCCAAAGTACCCAAAGCCATGGCTTCGGCGGTTTGCGAACTAACGGCGCCATGAGTTTCGAGAACAGCGCTGGGGACGTCAAGAAGTTCCGCCTTGGCTTCATTGGAATAGGTGACAAATCCCCGTTCAAAGATATCCGAACTCCCAGCGATTTCAGTAAATAGTCCGGCAATCAGGCCACCCGTGCAGGATTCCGCAGTGGCTAGTTTTAATTTTTTCTCTCGCATGCGGTCGATAATTCCTGCCGCCAGTTGCTCCAGATCAGTTGTTTGCACCACGATTTTTTCCTTTAGGTGAGTATTGCGGACGAAAAGCGGTTAATCGAACTCGCCATCCGGGAGTGTAACCGTGGCCGTGGCCATGGCTGCAATACCTTCACGCCTGCCAGTGAAGCCCAGTCCTTCACTGGTCGTTGCTTTGATGCTGACATATCCGGGATCAAGGTCCAGAATCTCTCCAACCCTGTGTCGCATATTATCGCGGTGCGGACCGATTTTCGGAGCCTCACAGATGATCGTGATATCGACATGATTGATCGATCCACCCCGTTCCCGAACACGGTTGACCGCAGCCTTTAGAAACAGATCCGAAGAAGCGTTCTTCCATTTGTCATCTGAGGGGGGAAAATGTGATCCGATGTCGCCCTCTGCAAGCGCACCAAAAAGGGCATCGGTGAGGGCATGCAGTGCTACATCCGCATCTGAATGTCCCTTCAGGGAACGCTCGAATGGAATTTTCACCCCACACAGGATCACCGATGTTCCGGTCTCGAATGCATGAACATCAAATCCGCTTCCGGTTCGGTGTGTACTCAATTCATTTGTCTTTCGTCTTTGAAGCTGGTGACGTGCGCGATCAAAATCTTCCGCGAAAGTCAGTTTCCAATTGTCTTCGGAACCGGCGACCATATGAACCTTCAAATTATACCATTCCGCGATCGCTGCATCATCGCTGAGGTCGAGATCAGAAGTTTCCGCAATAGCCTTATGTGCTGCCAGAATGCGAGGGAAGCGAAATCCCTGGGGCGTCTGAACGCGATACAGGTCCGTTCGATCAACGGTATCGACGACCTCACCTGCGCAGATTTTTTTTATGGTGTCGGCAATGGGAATTCCGGGGATGACAGCTTCCGCTTCATTGAGACGGTCGAGAATGCGGTCAATCAGGTCTATCGTTAAAAAAGGCCGGGCTGCGTCATGGATCAGAACATTTTCCGGATCTGATTTCTCCAGAGCTTTTAATCCCAATTGCACGGAAGACTGACGTGTATGGCCACCATAGACAACGGGGTTGAGCTTATTGCTGGAGAATTCGATCCTGGTGTTAAACAATTCCAGATGTTCGGGATGAATAACAATTTGTATTTCCGAAATTGCGGGATGACGGTCCAAAATTCGCAAACTGTATTCCAGAACCGTTTTGCCATGCAGTTGCAAATATTGCTTGGGCAGAGCGTCGGTGCCTGAAACTCCAAACCTTGTTGCCTGTCCAGCAGCAACGATTAATGCCGCAGTTCCGGTCAAAGTTGAACTCTCCCGGGATTCAGGCAAGTATAACCATAATTATCACGTCGGCAGGTCCGGTTAACCCCGTAAAACCTATTCAAACGATCGGTATATTTTGCGTTGCAATAATTCATTTTCCAGTTTAACGTGCCTATATAAATCGCAAATTTGAATGTTGCCTAAATAATATGCAATCCAACTTGGAATTTGTTCTTGATTTCAAAAGCTGAGCGACAACAACAGCCCCTTTATATCGGACCTCTGCAGGTGCGCAATCGTGTTTTTCTAGCGCCCATGTCCGGCATTTCGGATTTGCCGTTCCGGCGCCTTGTTTATGGGCTGGGGGCGGGACTTGTCGTGTCCGAGATGATTGCCAGCGAACAATTGGCAAAACAGCGACCCGATGTGATTTTACGGTCCAAAAAGGACGATAAATCACCCCTTGTCATTCAACTGTCCGGCCGTGAAGCCCATTGGATGGCTGAGGGTGCACGTATGGCGGAAGATATCGGTGCTGATGTGATCGATATTAATATGGGCTGTCCGGCCAAACAGGTGACCCGGGGGCTTTCCGGATCAGCTCTGATGCGCGATGAGGAAAAAGCTCTGGAGTTGATTGAGGCCGTTGTCGCAGCGGTTGACATCCCTGTGACCCTCAAGATGCGCATGGGCTGGGACGAGGATCACCTGAATGCGCCATCCCTGAGCCAAAAGGCGGAAGTTGCCGGCATTCAAATGATCACGGTGCATGGCCGCACCCGCTGTCAATTCTTCACCGGCAAGGCCAACTGGCCTTATATTGCCCGGATTAAGCACGCGGTTTCCATTCCGGTAATCGCCAATGGAGACATAACGGAAATTCGGCAACTCGGCGAAGTGCTGGACCAATCCCAAGCCGATGGAATTATGATTGGGCGCGGTGCTTGCGGAGCCCCCTGGTTTCCCGGCCAGGCTGCGAGTTTTCTCAACGGTTGCAATCAAAATGAAATTGATCCGAAACCGCCGACAAGCGCGGATCTCTATCAACTCGTCAGTCGCCACTACTCGGAAATCCTTTCCCACTACGGCATGGAAATCGGACGCAGAACGGCGCGCAAACATCTGGGATGGTACATCGAGAATTTGGGGTTGACCGCTTCGGAAACAAAATTATGGCGTCAAAAAATCTGTCGCGAGGACAGTCCCGTTAAAGTTCAGGAATTACTAAAGGAGTTCTTTGATCGTCGCCAGGAGGTCGCGGCATGAGTTTATCCTCCGAAACCAATATTCGCTCCTCCAGCGAAGACATATCGA
>JBPCWG010000387.1:0-2873 GCA_051009705.1 Methyloligellaceae bacterium
GTCACGCAATTCATGGATCGTAACCGGGAACGGCTGGTGACAATGGTCCTCGGAATTCTTGTCTGTGCCGTGTTTGTGATGACTTGACAATGGCCGGTTGAATAATCGTTCCAGAACTGAGTTGTCAGGGCGGACATGAATATCGGCTCAGATATACAGTCACGGCAGTAGCCAAAAAAATAAGCAGGATAGGTTCGCTATCCTGCTTACATGTGTTGTTGGCGTGAAATCAGACGCTGTAATAAAGGTCGAATTCTATTGGATGAGGCATGTGTTCGAACGCAATGACCTCTTCCATTTTCAGCTCGATATAAGCTTCAATCTGGTCGGCGTTGAATACGTTTCCTTTCTGGAGGAAAGTATTGTCGGCTTCAAGACACTGAATTGCCTCGCGCAGGGATCCGCAAACGGTTGGCACTTCCTTGAGTTCTTCCGGTGGCAGATCATAAAGATCCTTGTCCATGGGATCGCCGGGATGGATCTTGTTTTCGATGCCGTCAAGGCCAGCCATCAGCATAGCAGCAAAAGCGAGATAGGGATTGGCGGTCGGATCCGGGAACCGAACTTCAACACGTTTGCCGTTCGGGGACGGCGAATGGGGGATCCGGCAGGACGCTGATCGGTTGCGGGCTGAATAGGCCAAGAGCACTGGCGCTTCATATCCCGGTACCAGTCGCTTGTAGGAATTGGTCGACGGGTTGGTGAATGCGTTCAGAGCTTTTGCGTGCTTGATAATGCCGCCGATATAGAACAGGCATTCCTCGGAGAGGTCCGCATATTGGTTGCCGGCAAAAACCGGTCGTCCGTCTTTCCAGATCGACTGGTGGCAGTGCATGCCGGTGCCGTTGTCGCCGTATACCGGTTTCGGCATGAAGGTCGCCGACTTGCCATAGGCCTGGGCCACGTTCTGAACCACATATTTGTAGATCTGCAGATGGTCGGCGATGGTTGTGAGTGTGCTGTACTTGATGCCAAGCTCATGCTGTGCCGCACCTACTTCGTGGTGGTGCTTTTCAGTAGTGACACCCATGTCAGCCATGACCGAGAGCATTTCAGACCGGATATCCTGACAGCTGTCAATGGGATTGACAGGAAAATAGCCGCCCTTGGTGCGCGGCCGGTGTCCCAGATTGCCCATCTCATAGTCGGTATCCGTGTTCGTTGGAAGTTCCGTCGAGTCCAGGGAAAAGCCGGTATTGTAGGGATCCGTTGAGAACTTGACGTCGTCGAAGATAAAGAATTCGGCTTCCGGTCCGAAGGTAGTCGTATCCCCGATGCCGGTGGACTGAAGATAGGCCTCGGCGTTCTTGGCGGTCATTCGCGGATCGCGGCCATAGCCTTCACCTGTTCCCGGCTCAAGAATGTCACAGAAGATAGCCATTGTCGTCTGCGCGTAGAATGGATCAATATGCGCGGAGGCGGTATCCGGCATGAGGTTCATATCGGACTCATTGATGGCTTTCCAGCCGGCAATCGAAGATCCGTCGAACATGACACCATCGGCAAACATGTCGGCGTCAACGAGATTTGTGTCCATGGTAACGTGCTGCAGTTTACCACGGGGGTCCGTAAATCGGAGGTCTACGAATTTTACGTCTTCATCTTTTATTTTTCGGAGTATTTCATCGGCTGTTGCCATTATATTTTCCCCTGTAATTGATTGGAAATGAACCGCGAAGCGGCTGTTATTTTGATTGGAGTTCTTGTGGTGGATTATGTTGACCAGGAGCGATACGCCTCGAGGTCAGTCATCTTTATGGCTATCACTTAAATCGCTTCGGTCCCTGTTTCTCCCGTTCGAATGCGGACGGCGTTCTCCACATCGGAGATGAATATTTTACCGTCGCCGATCCTGCCGGTTTTGGCTGAGTTCTGTATGGCTTCTACTGCTTTGTCGACCATGTCGTCGGCAAGTACAACTTCGACTTTCACCTTGGGCAGAAAATCGACGACATATTCGGCACCTCTGTAGAGTTCCGTATGTCCTTTTTGTCGGCCAAATCCCTTGGCCTCTGTCACTGTAATGCCCTGTAGACCCACTTCCTGCAGCGCTTCCTTGACCTCGTCCAGTTTGAACGGTTTTATGATCGCTTCAATTTTTTTCATTAATGTCCCGATGCCTCTAGTTTGAAGCGGAATCCTTGTCGCGGCTCATGCGAAAATGCGCGCAATACGGTGAGACTCGAATTCCTGAAGAAATTAATAAAAGGTTAAGCATACAGCGTGCCAGTTGAAGGGTGAGGAGTTTATCTCTATATTACAATAAGTTAGAGCGTGTCATGGGAACTGTTGGCGGATAATCAGCGTATCTTTGCCCAATAATTAGTCAACATGCCTATTTTTTGCGCACTAGCAGTAATATCTTAACTCCGGGTTTCAGCGTCTGTTCGATTCGGTGTCGCCTTGGACATCTGACTGGGAAATCTGAGTATCGCCCCTTTGCGACCCTTAAGGCTTTGAAGTCCAGGATACAGATTGATTTCGTCCACTGTGTTGGCAAGCTGACCCGGCACTTCTACTATTACCCTTCTCCTGGTGAAACTGGGGGAAAAAATTATGAAATGGGGAAGGAAAGCGGTGTATGAAAATTCGAGCCCTGGATCATCTGGTCTTAACCGTGCGATCCATCGAAGAAACCTGTCGTTTCTATGGTGAAGGACTTGGCATGGAGGTCGAGCAGTTCGACGGCGGACGCTGGGCCCTTAAGTTCGGAAACCAGAAATTCAATCTGCACCAGGCCGGAAATGAATTTGAGCCCAAAGCCGAAAACCCAGCTCCGGGAACGCAGGATTTCTGTCTGCTTGTAGAGAGTTTGCAGGACTGTCAAACCGAACTGGAGGCCCGGGGTATCGCCATTCTCGAGGGACCTGTGA
>JBPCWG010000388.1:0-5513 GCA_051009705.1 Methyloligellaceae bacterium
CCGTTTGGTCCGATCAGGCGGACAAAAATGCAATGATCAGAATGCCGAGAATTATTAGAACCGGTACAAAGTAATAGCGCACGGCAATTCCAATCATTTTAATCCGCTAAAACCGATCATCCAACTCAGAGCCATTTGAAAGATTTAGATTTGACCTCCAGGGATGTTCCCTGAAGGTCGAGTTTAAAATTGTTCAACACAAAATTCTAAAATTCCGATCTTGGATCTAAGCTGATAAAGCCCGCAGATCGTCGAGGGTTTTTTGCGGTTCCGGACGACGGGTGTAGTCAGGATCGATATCCGCTACCCTCACGACGCCTGTCTGATCGACAACAAGACGTGTTGGCATGGGAAGTGACCAACTGTCATCGCCATTGTGCCCGGACATATCGATGCCAAAGCCCTCAAATACAGCCCTGGGCTCAGGTGCCATGACATAACGTACACCGAGTTGTTCGGCATATGCATTGCCGGGATCGCTCAGCAGGTCGAAAGACAGACCGTGTTTTTCAACCAGCGGTTTACTGTGACTTTGAAGTTGAGGAGTAAGTGCTACAAGGGTTGCACCAAGATTTTGCAATTCGGGAACGATTTCCTGCAAAGCATACAGCTCTGCATTACAGTAAGGTCACCAATGTCCGCGGAAAACGGTCAAGACCATAGGGCCGTTGGCCAGAATTGAAGCTGATGACACTTCTGCATCATCCTGATTTTTCAGGCTAAAAGCCGGAAGTGATTGGCCAACGCCAATAGCGCGTTCCATTTGTCCTGAATCTCGCAGGCTCTGAACAAAACCTCCGATAATTGCCCGTTTATCTTCAGGAATTTTTTTCGCCGAGCCCTCCCTGAGGGCGGCGAGTTTTTCCTCCAAGCTCATAAAACTCTCCTCGTTTAGAAATGTTGGTCAACTGTCTTTTGAGATAAATACCGATGTGTCCAATATGTTGCGTTTTGTGCGAACTGACAAGCAGGAAATTTGCAACCTTCGAAATTGTGAAATACCGGGAGTAGAACCATCTTTGTCATCAAAAATGATCAATCTGCGACATGGCAACGCATTAAACCGTGAATTGAACACAGATCTTGCGAATTTCCTATGTTTCAGACTTGCGTCCCCTATTGAGGTGCGGTAAACGCTGCGCGAAGCTTTTTAAACTTGTCATCGATTCAAAGGCTTATTCCGGTCGCAGGTTTTAACGGCCCAGCTTTGATCCGTTGCGATATCCTCCGGACGGATCGGGGTGTCGCGGCAGAATTGCGGTTTTTAAATTTTCAACGGATACGCTATGATCCGCCAATTGCGTCAGAGCAGAAGAGTCACGGCTTAATCTCATGAACGAACTCTTGTTATCTTACCTGCCAGTCGCCATTTTTATAGGTGTGTCCCTGGTCATTGGACTTGGTCTGATGGTCGTTCCGTTTATCGTTGCCGTCCGCAATCCGGATCCCGAGAAAGTTTCGGCTTATGAATGCGGATTCAATGCTTTCGATGACGCGCGTATGAAGTTCGATGTCAGATTCTACCTGGTTGCAATTCTCTTTATAATATTTGATCTGGAGGCCGCTTATCTATTTCCCTGGGCCATCGCATTCAAAGAGATCGGTGCCGCCGGTTTTTGGACGATGATGATATTCATCGGTGAATTGTTGGTCGGTTTCATTTATGCCTGGAAGAAAGGCGCTTTGGAATGGGATTAATCAAACCCCCGTATGTGACACCTCCTTATATGACCATGGCTGCTCCTCGAGAATCGTCCGGTGGCGCGGGTCGCACAATCGATCAAATCCCCCAGTTTTCGGAGTTTTCAGACGAGCTTTCAGACAAGGGCTTTCTGGTAACGTCTTCAGAACATCTCATCAATTGGGCACGAACAGGTTCGCTGATGTGGATGACGTTCGGACTCGCCTGCTGTGCCGTCGAGATGATGCACTCATCGATGCCGCGCTACGATGTGGAACGATTTGGTTTTGCACCCCGAGCCAGTCCAAGGCAATCGGACGTCATGATTGTCGCCGGCACTCTGACCAATAAAATGGCACCGGCGCTGCGAAAAGTATATGATCAGATGCCGGAACCCAGATACGTGATCTCGATGGGTAGCTGTGCCAATGGCGGGGGGTATTATCATTATTCCTACGCGGTTGTTCGCGGTTGTGATCGGATTGTGCCCGTGGACATTTATGTTCCCGGTTGTCCGCCGACAGCTGAAGCTCTCGTTTATGGCATCCTTCTTCTCCAGGCGAAAATTAGACGCACAGGAACCATTGAACGGTAAGTTATTGATTGGGAAGATGCGGATCGGTGAGTGAGGGCTGTTTATGAGCGAGACGGACGACAGGCAGGAAATCCTTAAAGATCTTGCCGAGTATATCGTCGATACGGCCGGACGATCCGTAAACAGCTGGTCCATCGACTATGGTGAGCTGAACCTCGAAGTCGCGCGGGAAGACATCAAAAAGATCATCAAAATGCTGCGTGACGATGTGCGCTGTCAGTTTAATCTTCTTGTCGACCTCTGTGGTGTTGATTACCCGGAAAGACCGAAACGGTTTGACGTGGTTTATCATCTTCTTTCGATGAAACAGAATATGCGGATCCGGGTTAAGGTCGAAACCGAGGAAGGTGCACCTGTGCCAAGCCTAGTGGAGCTGTTTCCCGCGGCCAACTGGTATGAGAGGGAGGCGTTCGATTTTTACGGTATCCTGTTCACAGGACATCCTGACCTCCGACGACTTTTAACGGATTATGGCTTCAAAGGGCATCCCATGCGTAAGGATTTCCCGCTGACCGGTTACGTTGAAGTTCGTTATGACGATGCTCAGAAAAAAGTGGTTTACGAGCCGGTGAAACTCAATCAGGAATTTAGGTCCTTTGACTTCATGTCACCCTGGGAAGGCGCTGAGTACTTATTGCCTGGTGATGAAAAAGCCGAAGAAGAACAGAACGGCAAGGCTTAGTCATAAGGCGATGGATCATGGCTGAAACGGAAATTCGAAACTTTAATATCAACTTCGGACCGCAGCATCCGGCGGCGCATGGTGTTTTGCGCCTTGTTCTGGAGCTTGATGGCGAAGTTGTCGAGCGTGTCGATCCCCATATTGGTTTGCTCCATCGGGGCACAGAGAAATTGATCGAGCACAAAACATACCTGCAGGCCGTTCCCTATTTTGATCGTCTCGACTATGTCGCGCCGATGAACCAGGAACATGCCTATGCACTGGCGGTCGAAAAACTTCTCGACATTCAGGTGCCGAAGCGCGGCCAGCTTATTCGCGTCCTTTACTCCGAGATTGGCCGCATCCTCTCGCACATGCTGAATATCACGACCCAGGCTCTGGATGTCGGCGCTCTGACACCACCGCTCTGGGGTTTTGAAGAACGTGAAAAGCTCATGGTGTTTTACGAGCGGGCATCCGGTTCGCGGATGCACGCCGCCTATGTGCGACCCGGGGGCGTTCATCAAGATCTTCCGAAGCAGCTTATCGAAGATATTTATAATTTCTGTAATCCGTTTCTGAAAATTTGCGATGATATCGAAGGGCTTCTAACCGGAAACCGAATATTCAAGCAGCGGAATGTGGATATCGGCGTCGTCTCTTTGGAAGATACGATCAAGTGGGGCTTTTCCGGCGTCATGGTTCGGGGGTCCGGCGGTGCCTGGGATCTGCGACGGTCTCAGCCCTATGAGTGCTACAGTGAGCTTGAATTCGAAATCCCGATCGGGAAAAACGGCGATTGCTATGACCGCTATCTCATTCGCATGGAGGAAATGCGCCAGTCCGCTTCGATCATGAAGCAGGTCTGCGAAATGCTTACGGAAACTGGTGGCCCGGTTTCAGATACGAACAACAAGGTTGTCCCACCCAAACGGGGTGAGATGAAACAGTCGATGGAAGCCCTGATTCATCACTTCAAACTCTACACAGAGGGCTATCATGTTCCCGCGGGCGAAGTCTACGCGGCTGTAGAAGCGCCCAAAGGCGAATTTGGGGTGTACCTCGTATCCGACGGTTCCAACAAACCCTATCGCTGCAAAATTCGGGCACCTGGGTTTCCGCATTTGCAGGCTATGGATTTTATCTGTCGCGGACATATGCTTGCAGACGTCTCCGCCGTTCTCGGGTCGTTGGATATTGTTTTCGGGGAGATCGACCGATGAGTGTCAGACGCCTCACATCCGAACAGCCGGAGAGTTTTGCCTTTACCCAGGAAAATCTTGATTGGGCGAACGCTCAGTTGAAAAAATTTCCTGAGGGCAAAGAGGCTTCGGCCGTAATCCCGTTATTGTGGCGGGCGCAAAAACAACATGGAGGCTGGTTGCCGGAACCGGCAATGCGCGTCGTCGCCGACATGCTCGATATGGCCTATATACGCGTTCTCGAAATTGCAACTTTCTATACGATGTTCAACTTGTCACCGGTGGGGACGCATTTTGTTCAACTCTGCGGTACGACACCTTGCTGGCTGCGTGGTGCTGATGATTTGAAAGAGGTCTGCCGCCGCGTCATTGGCGAACCGGGAGAATTGAGTGAAGACGGCCAGCTCTCATGGATTGAAGTTGAATGCCTCGGGGCCTGTGTCAATGCACCGATGGTCCAGATTAACGATGACTATTACGAAGATCTCAACGCCGAAAATTTTGAACAAATACTGCAAAAGCTGCGAAATGGCGAAGATGTTCCCGTTGGTCCGCAGGTTGACCGGCAATTATCGGCACCGCAGACCGGCTTAACCACCCTGACTGGGGTATCCAATGGTCATGCCCCGGATACAGATTTTGAGACAGCCTCCGAGCCGGATCCGACGGATGATCAGGCGAGTGGCTCCGAACGCCCTCCGGCTCTGGATAGTGCCCGGGGGGAAGAGGCCGATGATCTCAAACGTATCTCCGGTGTCGGTCCGAAAATCGAGGAAATTCTCAATGGTCTCGGTATTTACCACTATGACCAAATCGCGCAATGGTCGGAAGCAAATATGAACTGGGTCGATGATCATCTTCAGTTCAAAGGCAGAATTCTCAGAGAAAACTGGTGCTCCCAGGCACAAACGCTGGCTGAGGGCGGACAAACCGAATTCGCAGAAAATTATGATGATGATGCGAAGGGGGATGGGTGATGCTGAAAGACAAAGATCGGATATTTCAGAATTTGTATGGCACAGGTGACTGGCGGCTGGCGGGTGCCCGCAGTCGTGGCGCCTGGGATCAGACAAAGTCGCTGATAGACAAAGGCCGTGACTGGATTATCAATGAAGTCAAGGAATCAGGACTTCGGGGCCGCGGTGGTGCCGGTTTCCCTACCGGACTGAAATGGTCTTTCATGCCAAAGGAGTCCGACGGCCGACCGCACTATCTCGTGGTCAATGCCGACGAATCCGAACCCGGAACCTGTAAGGACCGGGAAATTATGCGCCACGATCCCCATCTCCTGGTGGAGGGGTGTTTGCTGGCTTCATTCGCAATGGCTGCCCATACGGCTTACATCTATGTACGTGGCGAGTTTATTCACGAGCG
>JBPCWG010000389.1:0-3180 GCA_051009705.1 Methyloligellaceae bacterium
TACCAGGGAGGCGCTCTGAGATTGCCGAAAACCGGCAATACATTCATGACCTTTGGCGGCGTCTGTACCATCGACGGCCTGCCCACGGACAAGGTCACGGAGAGTTTTACGCGCTCCCGGCTGCTCGAAGTCACACCGGAAAATGAAATAGTATTCGAAATGTGGATTGATGGATCGGATGAGAATCCGCCCATGACCCTATCCTCTTTCAGATCGGAATATTTGCCCCAATAGATTTTTTAGGCCTGAAATCCACGGATGGGAGTTCCAATTTTTATGCAGTTTACAGCAGCCGGAATTTGGGCAATAGTTAGTTAGATGGTTCCCGAGAGCCCAAGGTGATCGGGATGCAAAAGGGAACACGGTGAGGTGTACCCAAAAGGGGCTAAATCCGTGGCTGCCCCCGCAACTGTAAGTGGGTGCCGATCTTATAATACCACTGGCGATTCGCCGGGAAGGTGAGGGACGCGTTAAACCACAAGTCAGGAAACCTGCCATCCACACCGGCCGACCGGCCATAACCTCAAATGTCGCACGGTGGGTGCGAAAAGGATTATAAGATGCATATAGAACCCGGCGTCGTTGATGGCGCAAAAATTGCCCTAAGTTATGCGACAGCTGCAGGCGCTATAGGCCTTGCGGGCAAAATGGCGATCGATACAATCCGCAACGATGGTGGTGTCGCAGCGCTCGCCTTGCGAAGCGCGATCTGCACCGGCCTCGTCTTCGGTTTCTTCGAGGTTCTGCCTCACTACCCCGTAGGTGTCTCGGAAGTTCACTTTATACTCGGTTCCACCCTTTACCTGTTGTTTGGCGGCGGTGCCGCGGCCATAGGTCTGGCACTCGGCCTCCTCGCTCAGGGATTGCTGCTCGCGCCTGCCGATCTGCCGCAATATGCCGTCAATCTTACGACACTTCTCGTTCCCCTTTGGGCCGTAAGCCTTTTGGCCAAGCGTATTGTTGCACCGCAAACTGCCTATGTTGACCTGAAGTACACACAAGCGCTTGCGCTCTCCACGACCTATCAGGGCGGGGTCATCGCCTGGGTCGCGTTCTGGGCATTTTATGGTCAAGGTTTCGGGGCTGAGAATATAACGGCCGTTACCAGCTTCGGTGTCGCTTATCTGGTGGTGATCATATTTGAACCCCTTGCTGATCTCGCAGTATTATTAGGCGCGAAAACACTGCGCTCAGTCTCCAACACACCGTTATTTTACAACCGGTTGCATGGGACGGCAGCCTGATTTATTCCGTCCTGGCTATTTTCAAGTCGGGACGCTTTTACACTTATATTCCTTTGAAAAACAAAACGCTCTTTGTACACGCCAGAGCATGATTGCACCCGATCAAGTGTACGTCCGCAGTAAAACTATGTAGTTCCGTCAAAATAATCCGGGAGCAACAATTCCGCAGAACGTTATGGGGCGTCCGGTGTGATGCTCAAACCTTTGAGAATCTATGCCGCACCAATGGCTTTGCCCATCCGGCGTCAGTTTATTGTCGATAATCTTGGTCTGCCTGACATTGACCCATTCGCCGTTGATCAGGAATTCGTGTCCCTGATTGGTTTGTCGATGCTGCGCTGGACGACAATCCCGCTGAGAGCAGCAACTGATTCCGGTTTGGGGTTGCCTGAGCTTGGAATAAAATTCTTGATGCAATCGCTGATGCGAGACGGGATGCAGGTTGTAATCAATATAAGCACTCGCCAGTTTTTGATGTGTTTGGCTTTGTCGTGCCTGCAAATTCGACATCGCCAGCTTTTTGTTGGCGTGAGATTTGTTTGTAAGATTCTTGCTAGGAGAACAGATGTGTTTTGGGTCTTCCCAAAACTTAAGTTCTTCTGCCTGACTCGATAATGTTGTCACGACAGAAAGTATAACCACCAGGAAAAGATGTTGCATAATTGCGCCCTCTCATATTCCATCCTCCCGGTTAAGGTTGTCGTTGAATCTCAAGAAAAAGTATTTGATTCGTATGGGAATAAAAAGTGAGACTGAACGGTGCACGATTGCCTGCAGTCATTTTGTACGTTTCGCGGGTATTCCTGCAACGGCATCGGAATAATACATGTTCGCTGAATACCGAGAATAAGTCTTGAGTTTATCGAACGCAGCTAAACACCTGTATGAATTGCATAACTGGCTAGGATCACAGATCTGTCCACCGTTTATCTTATGAAATTCAAGATCCCGAATTCTTAATCTGACACGTGAAATGTGCGCATTCCTATTTTTTTCAATTTCGGTATATTGCAAACAAACGTCTATCGACGACGTATGAGAGAGCCGTTCTCCGCGAACACATTGTGCAATTTCAACGATGCAAAAATGAAATTCATCCCTACATTTCGCCGAACAGTCTCTCCGACATGGTAAATTGAAAGAAAAAGCGAAAGTTCGATTGTCTGCGCATAGGCCGCAGATCAAACATTCGGATTTTAATATTTATTAATTCACGTGTTCTAGTCAGGAAACATGTTCAGATTTCTTTGCACTTATGTCTGTGCCGGATTTTTTTTGTTTTGCGCGGGTCGCGAATGGCTGAGTTTTGCCCTCAGCGCAGATCCATCAAACGCCTTCTTATGGTTTTTGTCCCTCAATCTCGGTTTCAGTCTTAATCCTCTCCTTAACGGTGTTGCTGCATTTACCGGATTCAATGTGCCGACCAATATATTATTATTTTTCTCACTTGCTCTTGTTCAAATCGTTGTCGTTCGGTTCAGAGCGAGCGTGCTGGACTTTTTCACAAGTCACCTGTTGTTTTTCGCAATCAGCACCCTGCTGTTGGCTGAATTCATGCCAGTTCTGATTGCGGACCATCCAGCACCGCTGAGTGCCATTTTCGGACGCCTGATGCCCACCGGCAATTTCGGATTATCGCTCCTCTTCGTTTTCTTTATAATTACAGGTGTCCACTGCATGCTACTGAACGGTGAGCTCTTTAAACGCCTATGGACTCAAAGACGTCAAATTCCGCGGTTCAAATCGGATTGATTTGCATCATTGGCGACTGGATAGACTGTTAAACACTGCCTGTCATGGAGAGCCACCCCGGACCCTTCTCTATGTGCAATATGCAATTCGTCCAGGACATGATCGTCCCAATCGCCGAATTCAGGCGATTAAACTCCAGGTAAGAGAAAGTATCCCGGCCAGCAACAATGTCCACGCGATACCG
>JBPCWG010000390.1:0-4617 GCA_051009705.1 Methyloligellaceae bacterium
GAGCTCTCAGCTAAGATCAGGATGGGAACTGTAAGTGCCGTCAGATCTTCCGCTGTTCCGGCCTTACTCGCATTTGTGTTTTCCCCCGATCTCGATTTCGACAATCTCTGTAAATCCGCTTCTGAACATCAATACTCTGGCCCGGAGATAAATGTCGCATGACCGGTCAGGAAAATGTAGCAGAGACAACAGAACTGAATTTCTTCGGATATATCCGGGTCGGCCTCGCGATCATTCTTGCGGGATTTAGCCTGTATACGGCCTTCTTTGGTGTCATGCCGGACATGATACAAAGATCGTTCCATCTGGGTCTCATCCTTGGGCTCGTTTTCTTTGGCTCTATTTCCAGCCCCAGGGAACTCGTGAACCAGGGTAGTTTTTTTACGGTTCTTGCGATTGCTTTGACGATCATCGGCATGGGCGTGATGTTTTATCACATTGTCTATTTCAGTGACGTCAATGATCGGTTTGGTGAATTGACAGAGCTTGAATTTTATCTCGGCCTTGTCGCCACACTGATTGTTCTCGAGGCAACACGAAGATCAATCGGTTGGCCAATTGTCATTCTGGCCATCATTTTTCTCCTGTATGCTTACTATGGAAGTTATATGCCCGGGCTTGCCGCTCATCGGGGATATAGTGTAGAGCGCATCATATCGCAGCTTTATCTCGGCGGCAGCGGTATCTTTGGTACACCACTTGGTGTCAGCGCAACCTTTGTCATCCTCATCGTGTTGTTCGGGGCCGTTCTCGAACGTTCAGGTGCCGGCAAGGTCCTCATGGACGTGGCGACAGCATTGACGGGTCGATCACGCGGCGGGCCCGCCAAGGCTTCTGTCGTGGGGTCAAGTCTCATGGGGATGATCTCCGGAACCGCAGTCGCCAATGTACTGACAACGGGAACGATATCCATCCCGCTCATGAAAAGAAACGGCTATCGATCCGAAGTTTCCGGGGCTGTCGAAGCCGTCGCTTCAACAGGTGGTCAATTGATGCCGCCGGTCATGGGGGCGGCTGCCTTTCTGATGGCTGACCTGACCGGGATTTCTTATTTTGAGATTGCCCGCGCGGCAATCCTGCCCGCAGTAGTTTATTACGTGGTCCTGTTCGCTGTCGTCCATCTTGAAGCCGTGAAGAGTGGCATCGACATTCTTGCCTTGGACGAATTACCATCTTTAAGGGAAACCTTGCTGCATGGCGGCCACCTCCTTCTTTCCCTGCCGGTATTTGTTTATATGCTCTTCGATGGGTATTCCGTCATGTATTCATCGTTTTGGGCGTTTTTTGCCGCGGTCTGTCTGAGTTATGTCCGGCGAATAACCTGGCTGACTCCAGAAAAGCTCATAAAGGCTGCGGTCAGTGGCGCGGAAGCCATTATCCCTGTTGCCACCGCCTGTGCCTGCGCCGGAATTATTATTGGCGTGATAACCCTGACCGGGCTCGGCCTTAAGTTTTCATCCCTGGTGGTCACGCTTTCGGGGGGAAATCTGTTTGCGGCTCTGCTGCTGACGATGATAGCCTCTCTGATCCTGGGAATGGGATTGCCGACAGCTGCGGCATACATTCTGGTCGCCACGCTGGTCGCTCCGGCCCTGGTGCAAATGGGTGTCAACTTGCTCGCGGCGCATCTGTTTGTGTTTTATTCAGCGATGCTTTCATCCATTACGCCACCTGTCGCCCTCGCGGCCTATGCCGCTGCCGGATTGGCAAAGGCCAATCCTTTTTCCATTGCCAAACATGCCTGCCAGTTCGGTATCGCCGCGTTTATAGTTCCATTTTTCTTTGCCTACAGTCCGGCCATTCTCGGGATCAATGTGTCATATGTCGCGATAATTCAAGCCGGCATCACCTCGATCATCGGCGGGCTTTGCCTGGCGATTGTTGTTCAGGGGTGGGCGCTTCGGTCCATCAATTTCATTGAAAGATTTGGCTTCCTGATAACTGCGGGGCTTGTCCTTGCACCGGACTGGAAGACGGATGTCATCGGACTGCTAATAGGAAGCCTTCTTATCGGCATTCAAGCTTTTACAATAAAGAGGCAGACGGGAGAAGCTGCATAAACTCGAACTTCTGAAACACAATTAGTAGAAACTGGAGGATATCATGAATCTACGTATCACTTTATTTGCGCTGCTGGCGACACTGTTATTTTTGCCGAACGCTATGGCTCAAAACAATTTTGTTTCTATTGGCTCCTGCCCGGTCGGTTGTACTGCTTACACCTGGTCTGCGGGTATTGCTGATGTGGTCAATAAAAACGTCAAGGGCGTAAAAATGACCGCTGAAGAAACCAAAGGCTATGTAGCCAATATCAAGCTCCTGCAAAAGGGAGAGCTTGAAGTCTCGATGGCGACCTCGTTGTCGTCGTTTCAGGCTTATACAGCCACGGGTCCCTACAAAGGCTCGAAGAAAGGCGAAATCTTGAGCTGGATGTCGATTGCACCGGTTGCCATGCATGTCATTACTCTGAAAGACGGTCCAATAAATTCTCTGGCGGATCTCAAGGGTAAACGTGTTGGCATGGGACAGCCCGGTGGCGTGTCTATGCTTGATGCGGATGCCTTGATGTCAGTTCTCGGCCTCGCGCCAGACAAGGATTTCAAACCTTTCAGAATTCGCCTTGGCAATATGGCTGAATCCCTGGGCGATGGAAACCTTGATGCCGCAATGTGGAATGGGAGTTTTCCCCTGCCTCCGGTCATCAAACTCGCGGCCAGCAGAGATATTAAACTCATTCCGATTTCAGATGACTTTTTCAAGAACCTGCAGTCGAAATTCCCTCCCTATTTCCGAATTTCGATCCCCGGCAATCTCTACAAGGGTGTGACCGCGGAAACGCCGAGCTACGGGTTGGCGAACGGGATGGTTGTCCTGAAATCGGTTTCGGAAGACAAGGTTTATGCCATGACAAAGTCCATCATGGAGAATCTTGGAAATCTCAAAGGCGTACACCCGGCATTTGGTCGCGTTTCGAAAGCAACGGTCTTAAACGGCTTCGGCGCGCCTCTGCATCCGGGTGCCTTGAAATATTATCGTGAGATCGGTGTTCCGGGTATTGAAGACTTCGTAAAGCGAACGTCAAAATTCTAAACACGAACTTCGGAAGGAGCCGCGAAGCAAACCGGCTCCTTCTGGCCATCGAACCGATTACCGACCAACAATGTAAACTGCTAACGGATAACGCCATATGCCACGTCCCAACATAGTCCTGATTCAGGCTGACCAACTGACATCCATGGTTCTCCCGATGTATGCGAATTCAATGGTAAAAACGCCGAATATGAGTTCTATCGCGGACAATGGTGTTACCTTTATGAACTCGTACTGCAACAATCCCGTATGCGGCCCAAGCCGGGCGTCAATGATGACCGGACAACTTTCGTCCGCCGTCGGATGTTATGACAATGCCGGCGAATTACTTTCATCCATTCCCACATTTGCCCACTATCTTAGATATCAGGGCTACCGAACCTGCCTGAATGGCAAGATGCATTTTGTCGGCGCGGATCAACTTCATGGCTTTGAGGAAAGAACGACGACAGATATATACCCTTCCGATTTTGGCTGGACAGCGGACTGGAGCCAGACTGATGAACCCTATGCGCCATCGCGAATGAGCCTGCGTTCAATTGTCGAGTCAGGCCTTTGCAAACGTTCTCTGCAGATCGACTATGATGAAGAGGTTTGCTTTCACACGGTTCAAAGGATCTACGACTTCGCACGCGATCTGGACGAACGCCCTTTCATGATCATGGCATCGTTCACCCATCCCCATAATCCATTCGTGACGACGCAGGAGTTCTGGGATCTCTACGATCATGATGATATTGATCTGCCAGGCGTGAGCCATATTCCCATCGAGGAGCGTGATCCCTGGTCACAAAGATACGCCTACACAATTCGCGAAGATGAGCATGATATTGCCGAAGCCGATATTCGAAACGCGCGCCATGCTTACTACGGAATGGTCTCTTATTTCGATTCGCTTATCGGGCGGATTCTGAAAGCCCTGGATGATGGCGGATTGACGGATAACACCTATGTTTTCGTCATTGCCGATCATGGGGAAATGCTCGGGGAACGCGGCACCTGGTTCAAGTTTCTTCCCTACGAATGGAGTACACGGGTTCCAATGATCGCCCGGGGGCCGGGAGTGAAGCGCGGATATGTGGAACACAAGGGCGTATCCCTTCTGGATCTACTGCCGACCTTCAACGAGATCGCGGCTGACGGTAAATCTGTCGAACTCGCCGACAATCTGGATGGTCATAGCCTGATGAACCTTCTGAACGGGGACAACAGTGGCTGGTCTGATGAAGTCTTTATGGAATTCACCGGCGAAGGCGTCTATGCGCCTGCCCTGATGTTGCGCAAATACGGCTACAAATATGTTCATTGCCGAACCGATCCTCCCATGTTGTTTAATCTTCAAGATGATCCGCAGGAGCTGGAAAATGTTGCCGGCCATCCTGACCATGCTGTAATTGAATCCAAAATGCGTACTGAAATTGAAAACCGCTGGGACTATGATCGACTGGAGGCAGATATAAGGGTTTCACAAAAACGCCGGCTGTTCGTTCAGCAGGCGTTACTCGAAGGCAAATGGACAGGCTGGGA
>JBPCWG010000391.1:0-16706 GCA_051009705.1 Methyloligellaceae bacterium
GATATCGACACTCGCTGTATCCCGGACAAGAGCCCGGAGTTTGCCTTTCTGCCAGCAGAGACGAGCAAACTGATAGGCGACGATGGTCTGATCCCCGACTTTAAGACTTTCCTTGGATTTCTTCGAACCGACGAGATCAATTTCCGGGGCTCCGGAAATCGTTCTCAGATGTGCGCCTGTTGCCAATCTGCCTTTGATGCTTTGGGCCGTATTGTGATCGAAGATAAAACCACTGGTGATGATCACGCGTGCATCATTGTCCGTCAGGTCCGCACGCGCATCGGAACTCGTTTTCAGAAGAGTCCGAAGTTCCTTGCGCAGCTCGTCGAGGCTCAGAATCTCAATAAATATGACCTTGTAATTTGCCTTTGAATGAGTTCCACCCGATAAATTCAGATTAGCCGATGCCAGTTTTTTGAGATCGACACCGGCCTTCTCAAGCTGCCGTTTCGTATTCTCGGTGACTTCTATTTCTGCAACTTTTCTCAGCGTCACATTCTTGAGCGGCGGAACACTTACGCGTTCGTAACCGAACTGGACATTACCGATTTTTCGACCGTAGGACCCGAGTATGGCGTGAGCAGCACCCCGTGTCCGATAACCATCAAGCAGTTTATGGGCGTTTTTCGGGTTCAGATTGGGAACGGCGCTCGTGCACGACGCCAGAATAGACAGTCCGAATATCAGAGACACCAATTTCCACATCGCTTTGCCCTCATCCAAATTATTCCCCTGACCAGAAGAAGACCTGACCATTGAGACTGATGTGATCACGATTCGGACAAATCCCGAATGGACAAATCGAAATACTAAATTGGATTGGGAAGATTCTTCTGTTGCAGAGGCCGAAATGCCTCTCAACCTGTTGATGAAAAGGAGGATATTCCGGGTTTATCCACGGATAGCACTTGCTTGAATCCAAATTCGTCCTGATAGCCTTGTCAGGTGCAAGGCCTGCAAGTCACGGGCTCAATGCGGTTTGATTTCGGTTTCGATGATGGCTGAGCTGGTGTCATCTCTCTTGGGTCTTTCCTGCTCCGGAACTTCCCCGCGCACCAGATAATGTATCTGATCGGCAATATTGGTCGTGTGATCGCCGATACGTTCAATATTTTTGGCGATGAAAAGCAGATGCATGCAGGGTGTTATGGATCTCGGATCTTCCATGATGTAGGTGAGAAGCTCTCGAAACAGGGCATTGTGCATATAGTCCACTTCTTCGTCTCTCAGGCGAACCTGCTCAGCGACGACCGTATCCCTCTTTACATAGGCTCCAAGCACCTCATTTGTCATTTGCTGTACCATATCGCACATGCGCCCGATGGTGTTGTTGGGTGCTGTAATGGGCTGTGATCGGGTTAGTACAAGCGTGCGCTTGGCAATATTTTTTGCAAGATCCCCCATGCGTTCCAGATTATGGGCAATTTTGGGGGCAACAACCACGGTTCGCAAATCTTTGGCCAGTGGTTGCCTCTTGGCGATCAGTCCGACGGCTGCATTGTCAATTGCGGTCTCGAGTTTATCTACTCCGCTATCCTTTATCACAACCTGTTCCGCCAGCTTGGGATCGCGAGCAAGCAAGGCTGTCCGGGCATCGGAAATCTGGACTTCAACCAACCCGCCCATTTCAAGAATTAGACTGGTTATATTGTTCAGGTCCTCATCAAATGAACTTACAATGTGTTCATTATTCATAGTGAGTCTTTCAAATTTTCAATCTCTCTGGACAGCGGTGTGCATCCCGTGCTCGAAATACGTAGATCGGTGAAAACGAATTTCGCGTCGATTAAGCACGTCAATGTAATTATTCACGGGATTGGCTTAAGTTTAAGAATTATATTATTTGCCTGTGCTGACGAACGAACCTTAGAATTAAATTTAAACCACATGTAAGGGGTTCGAGGCAAATTGGGATCCGGAATATTGGACCTCGTTCGCGCCAATTTCGAATTAAATCGTATGTAGAATTAGGCTGAGCCCCAATGGATGTGGCGCATCCGCTCATCAATAGACATCATCAGGCGGCACAAATTGCTGTAGAGCTTCCAAGAAACACAATATCGACTTCGGCAATGAATACCGGCGACACTCGTCCGCCCCATAAGCCCTGGAAAAGTGTCGCCGATTTCAAAATATTTACAGGTCGCAGGCTGCAACCCCGCTGGTGAATACAGCCTGCTGACGTCCCATGCAGTTTTCCCGCACCAAGAACGCTAGTTCAACTATGTATGATTTGTAGAATCCAGCCAAAAACTATTTAAGAATCTGTGGATGAAATGTTGAAACAGGGAATTGGTGGTGGAGCCAGGCGGGATCGAACCGCCGACCTCGTGAATGCCATTCACGCGCTCTCCCAACTGAGCTATGGCCCCTGAATTTGAGCTTAAAGCACCTATTTATCACAAAATAAAATAAACAAAACTCCAATTTCTGATTTTGGGCTTCCGCATCAATCCCTATTGAAAAAATTCGAAATCTCGACATCCCAACGCAAAATCTTGATGGCAATCAGCGAACGCTTACATTTTTCGAAATGAAGTGTCGATTAAGACTCACTTTTCGGATCAATCGACGTGCCGATGATTGAGGTGACATCCGATCCGGAATCTTCTTCTTCTTCAAGAAATGTATCGTCGTCTTCATCTGTAGCTATTTCCGGCGTGTCGTCGGATATGTCGTCCAAATTCTCTTCGTCCTCGATCTCAGGAATATCCTCCACGGACTCCTCTTCCAGTTCATCAAGGCTCAGAACTTCGGCAGTTTCCTCTTCTTTATCTTTATCTTTATCTTTATCTTTTTCTTCTTCTACTTCTTCAGTTTTCGCCGGTTCCTCCTTGGGTTCGGGCTCTTCCCTTACCGGAATTTCTTTCTGGAAAACGGCTTCGCACATGGGACAAACAATGGGGTCACGGTTCAAATCGTAGAATCTGGCACCGCATCCTTCGCAGGTGCGTTTTACTCCGCGTTTGAGATTTTTTGTCATTTCGAAACTTGAACCTTTATATTCTACGTTCTTCCGCCAAGGGAATAACTCCAATTTCCGGTTCCATTGCCAGAACAATCGCATTCTGTCAAAGATTAACCGCACCAAACAGAAAATTCTTCAACCTTTTCCTATCTTCGATCGGTCCTATGCTGCTATTAGATCATTTTGCAGGACGGAATTGTGCCGGCTGATACTTGGATTATTGTCGGCAAACCTGTGTATTAACAGCATGAAAACGAGCTGGAATAGACGTATATGGCTCAATCCATCACATCCCACAAATCCGGGCCCGTACGCGGTCAGACGATCGTTCCTGGCGACAAATCCATATCCCATAGGTCGCTCATATTCTCAGCCCTGGCGACTGGTCATTCGGAAATAGTCGGCCTTCTCGAATCCGAAGATGTCCTGGCAACGGCTGAAGCTTTGAAAAATCTCGGTGCCGATATTTACCGGGAGGGGGAGTGCTGGCACGTTACGGGATGTGGACTTGGCGGATTTCAGCAGCCTTCGGCGCCTTTGGATCTCGGAAATTCCGGAACAGGGGTCAGATTATTGATGGGTGCTGTGTCCGGTTCCGGGATAAGGCCCGGTTTTATAGGTGATGAGTCGCTCAGCCGCCGCCCCATGGCCCGGGTTCTTGATCCCCTGCGAATGATGGGTGTGCAGCCCGAAACAGACGAGAACGACACTCTGCCGCTAACTCTCAACTGTCCTGATCGACTACTGCCCATAGAGTACACACTCAAAGTGGCCTCAGCGCAGGTTAAATCCGCGATATTGCTAGCAGGTCTCCAGGCTCCCGGTGTCACAACAATCGTCGAGCCTGTGCTGACAAGGGATCATACGGAACGGTTGCTGGATTATTTCGGGGCGGACCTCACTCTTGAGCCAACGGACACAGGCCGAACCATTGCGATCAGAGGGGAAACAGATCTCACCGGTCGATCCGTTACTGTTGCTGGAGATCCAAGCTCGACGGCATTTCTGGCCGCCGCAGCACTGATTTGTCCCGGGTCCGAACTGAAAATCCAAAATATTCTCGTCAACGAAACGAGAACCGGTTTCTTCAAGACGATCGAGGAGATGGGGGCACCCATAAAGTTGGAAAACCAACGCCTGCAATGCGGTGAACCGGTTGCCGATCTCCATATAAAACATGGGAACTTGTCCGGAGTAGAAGTTCCGGAAGACAGGGCGCCGTCGATGATCGACGAGTATCCCATACTTGCCGTTCTTTCTGCATTTGCAAATGGCACGACCTGTATGAAGGGATTGAAAGAGTTGCGGGTCAAAGAAAGCGACCGTTTGAGCGGCACGGCCGACGGCCTGATTAAATGCGGTATTCCGGCAGAGATTGACGGCGATGATCTGATTGTTTCCGGAGGGCCTGTGCGCGGTGGTGCACTGATTGATGCCAATCTGGACCATCGCATGGCCATGTCATTTCTCACCCTTGGTCTCGGATCTCAGGAACCCATTGAAGTTGACCATACGGAAACCATTGGCTCAAGTTTCCCCAATTATTACCAGCTGATGCGCGATCTTGGAGCCGATCTGCGCATTTCTTAGCTGTATTCAGTGATTTGAGTGAGTTAAACGCGATGATAATTGCGATAGATGGTCCAGCAGCCTCAGGCAAAGGGACAATTGCCCGGCGTATCGCCGAAAATTATGGATTTCACTATCTCGATACGGGTTTGCTGTATCGGGCGGTCGCGTTCGAACTGATCAGAAATGGCGAAAATGTAGAAGATACCGAAGCTGCCGAACGCATTGCCGGTCGCCTTTCAAGCGACATTCTGGACGATCCCGGATTGCGTGATCCCGGTGTCGGTGAAGCCGCATCAATTGTTGCCAGTATGGCCTCGGTTCGCAATCTCCTCCTGAATTACCAGCAGGAATTTTCCCGTCAACCTCCAGGCGCCGTACTCGACGGTCGGGATATCGCCACGGTTGTTTGCCCCGGTGCAGATGTGAAATTGTTCATAACAGCTACACTGGAAGAACGGGCCCGTCGGCGGCATTTGCAGCTCGCCCAAAGCAACCCTGATCTGACTTACCCCCAAGTCTTTGAATTGCTGGAAAAAAGAGATCTGCGGGACACATCGAGAGCCATCGCACCGCTGGAAAAATCTGGCGATGCACACTTGCTTGAAACGACAAATTTGAGTATAGAAGCGGTGTATAAAGCTGCCGTTGAAATTATAGACGCCGCATTTCCCATACAAAACGATTCTTGACCTAGAGCCAGGATCGGTACGGATGGGCTTTTCGGCGCTTTTAGTCATTCGGCATTGCAACCTAATCAAAACGGCTAGAGTCGTGCGTTTACCTGACGCTCCGGGGCAGCGACCGGACAGGGTTGATGTACACCTCACTTGTAGCCAGACGAAAATTAGATGCCTGGAAAAAAGGTAATACGGGCGTCGATAAGAACCGCTGACAGGAGTTTTAATGAGCGAAACGCAAACGAGCGAGCTTAATCCAACACGAGAGGATTTTGCGGCCCTTCTGGAAGAGTCTCTTGGCAAATCCGATGTTGTCGAGGGTTCCGTCATCAAGGGTACAGTTGTCGCAATTGAGAAGGATTTGGCCGTCGTCGATGTCGGCCTAAAGACGGAGGGTCGAATCCCTCTAAGAGAATTTTCCACTCCGGGAAAAGAAGCAGACATCGGTGTCGGTTCCGAAGTCGAAGTCTATCTTGAGCGTGTAGAAAACGCCCTGGGTGAAGCGGTCCTGAGCCGGGAAAAAGCACGACGTGAAGAAAGCTGGGTTCGACTTGAAGAAAAATTCGAGGCCAACGAAAAAGTTGAAGGTGTCATTTTTAACAAGGTCAAAGGTGGCTTCACGGTTGATCTCGATGGCGCTGTAGCTTTCCTGCCCGGCAGCCAGGTGGATATCCGACCCATCCGGGATATCGGTCCCCTGATGCACCAGACTCAACCTTTCCAGATCCTCAAAATGGATCGTCGCCGAGGTAATATTGTCGTTTCCAGGCGCTCGGTGCTGGAAGAATCCAGAGCTGAACAGCGTTCGGAAATCGTTGCCAAACTGGAAGAGAACCAGGTGATCGAGGGTGTCGTTAAAAATATTACGGATTATGGCGCGTTTATCGACCTTGGAGGAATCGACGGGCTGTTACACGTAACCGACATGGCATGGCGACGGGTCAATCATCCCGGTGAAATCCTGAATGTCGGTGATACGGTTAAGGTTCAGATCGTCCGCATCAATCCTGAAACTCAGCGTATCAGTCTCGGCATGAAACAGCTGGAAGCTGATCCCTGGGATGGCATTGAAGCGAAATACCCGGTTGATGCGAGATTCAAGGGTGTCGTTACAAATATCGCGGATTATGGTGCCTTTGTTGAACTTGAACAGGGTGTTGAAGGCTTGATCCATGTTTCCGAGATGAGCTGGACGAAAAAGAATGTACATCCCGGCAAGATCGTCTCAACCAGCCAGGAAGTCGAAGTTCAGATTCTTGAAGTGGATCCGCAGAAACGTCGAATTTCCCTTGGCCTCAAACAGTGTCAAGAAAATCCCTGGGACGCTTTTGCAGCTGCACATCCGAAAGACACTGTCGTTAAAGGCGCCATCCGGAACATTACAGAGTTTGGCCTGTTCATCGGCCTTGATGGCGGTGTTGATGGAATGGTTCACCTTTCTGACCTGGATTGGAACCGGTCCGGCGAGGAGGCAATCAAGGAATTCAACAAGAATGATGAAGTAGAAGCCGTTGTTCTCGAAGTCGATCCCGAAAAAGAACGCATCAGCCTGGGAATTAAGCAGGTATCGAACGATCCGTTCAACGCGGTGAACAATCTCCGACGTGGCATGGCCGTGACCTGCGAAGTGCTTGACGTTAAAGACAGTGGCCTGGAAGTAAGGATCGCCGATACGGAACTCACGAGTTTCATTCGCCGATCCGACTTGTCACGGGACCGTTCCGAACAGCGACCTGAGAGATTTGCTGTTGGCGACAAAGTCGACGCCAATATCAGCCAGATAGACAAAGGTTCGCGCAAAGTTTCCTTGTCAATCAAGGCGCTGGAAATTGCCGAAGAAAAAGAAGCCGTCGCGCAATACGGTTCTTCGGACAGCGGCGCATCCCTTGGCGACATCCTGGGTGCGGCCCTGAACCGGGCACAAGATCAGGATGAAACAGATGATGACACCGCCTCAAATACTGAAGAGGACGGCGAAGCTGAACCTGTTGCTGATTCACCTAAATCCTGATTAATCTATTATGAGGTCGGCCTCCAAAGAGGCCGACCTCACAGAAATAATACTAAAATTCAACAGTCGATAAAATCTCAATGACTCTCGAAGCGGAAGCCCTTGCTGATCGACGTCGTCTTCAAAGACGATTGTCATTCTGGCGGTTTGGAGGCGTCATATTTGCAATTCTCATAGCCGGCGTCCTCCTTTTGAATTCCAAGCTGATACCCGCAAGCTGGTTGCAGGACGATCAGATTGCGCGTGTTAAAATCGGGGGTGTTATTCTCGATGACACCAAGACTCACAGACTTCTCAAGAAACTGAGAAAAAATCATTCGGTCAAAGCCGTCTTGCTGCATATCGACAGTCCGGGCGGCACCACAACCGGGGGAGAAGCCCTTTATGAGTCAATCCGGGATCTAAGTGAAACAAAGCCGGTTGTTGCGGTGTTTGGTACACTTGCGACATCAGCGGCATACATCGCCGGAATAGCCACGGATCACATTGTTGCCCGCGGCAATACGATCACCGGATCGGTCGGTGTGATCGTTCAATGGGCGGAACTCAGCGATTTGCTGGCCAAGCTCGGCATCAAAATGGAGACTGTTAAGAGTGGACGATTAAAAGCCGTCCCCTCCCCCTGTGAACCAACCAGCGATGAAGCCAGAGAATTGACCCTGGAAATGGTCCGGGAATCTCAGAAATGGTTCAATGACCTGGTGGCCGAACGCCGCAAGGTTGACCCCGAAAGCCTGCCGGGTCTGACAACCGGTCGCATTTATTCCGGAAGACAGGCCCTGAAACTCAATCTCATCGATCAAATCGGTGGTGAAGACAAAGCTGTCAGCTGGCTACAAACGGAAAAAGGCATTGAAAAAGATCTAAAAATTGTCGACTGGCGAGTTGAAAATTCTGGACCGATTGGGTTTTTAACAGAATTCTCGGACCTGTCCCGGTGGTTCATCGATAAGGAAACCGAATTTCTTGCTAATTTCGTGAAATTAAAAGAAAAAATCGATGTTCTGCAGCTTGACGGACTTATTTCTGTTTGGCACCCTAGCGCCGAATAGTTGTTTTACAGGCGGCTGGTATAATTCAGCAGGAAATGAAGAACTTCCGTTATGATTAAGTCCGAGCTTATTCAAAAAATCGCAAACGAAAATCCACATCTCTTTCAAAGGGATGTCGAGAGAATCGTTAACGTTATCTTCGATGAGATTATAGATGCGCTTTCCCGCGGCGATAGGGTTGAGCTTCGCGGTTTTGGTGCATTTACGGTCAAGCACCGAGCAGCTCGACAGGGAAGAAATCCGAGAACCGGTCAGCCCGTATTTGTTGATGAAAAATTTGTTCCATTTTTCAAATCTGGCAAAGAACTGCGCGAAAGGCTGAACAAGCAATCATCAGCGACGAATGGCGAATTCTCGGAAAACAGACCTGAAGACCCATTTGCCCCGGGTGACAGAAGCCCTTAAAGGCGGTTCCAGGTGATCAGAATTCTAAAATGGATATTACTCATCGTCTTGGTGGTCATACCTGTAGTTGCGCTCTCAGTCGCCAACCGGCAGAGCGTTAAACTGATACTGGACCCGTTTTCGAGGAACGACCCGGCCGTATTCTATGAATTGCCTCTTTTCATTTATCTGTTTGCGGCGCTGTTAATCGGCATTGTTATCGGCGGAATTGGGTCATGGATCGCACAAGGCAGGTGGCGACAGACCGCCAGAGAGAGAGCCAAAGAAGCGCGCGATTGGCGAAACACCGCCAATAGAGTAACGCGCCAACTGGAAGCGAAAAATCAAGCCCAGCTTCAGTCAGCTTCTCTCAAATCCTAGTCCGGTAAACGCCGGTTCCCTAGAATTTCCGAAATATTTTGGTTTGGGTTTAAGCAAATACAATTCAGTGTCAGGTTGACCCGATGAATGTCGAATCAAAAATATGTGGTATTAAGACCGAGGAGGCGCTGAACGCGGCACTTCAAGGGGGTGCAGACTATATCGGCCTCGTTTTCTATCCTCCAAGTCCCCGATATCTCCAAACAGATACGGCGAGCCAATTGGCCGAATTGGCCCGGGGCAGAACCAAAATAACCTGCCTGTTCGTTGATCCGACAGATGAATACCTCATGGAAATCGTGCCCAGGGTTCAGCCGGATTATATCCAGCTGCATGGGAAAGAACCGCCGGATCGTGTCGAAGCGATCAAATCAATTACCAATAAGCCTGTCATCAAGGCGATCGCCGTCGAAAAACCGCAAGACGTTGCTCTCGCTGACCAGTATGACAATGTTGAGCTCATTCTGTTCGACTCGAAACCGGACCCGAATATCATTGATCCCTTGCCTGGAGGAAACGGTTTGGCCTTCGATTGGAAGACACTGGAAAATCAAAGTCGAAACAGAAAATTTATGCTTTCAGGCGGGCTCAATCCTGATAATGTTCAAACCGCAATTGCCCTTACCAAACCGTCGGCTGTCGACGTTTCATCAGGTGTGGAATCCAGGCCCGGTGTCAAGAACTGCAAGCTTATTGAACAATTTCTGAGTAACGTCCAGGCCGCAAATTTGAACCAGTAACCGAGACTCACTATGAGCGATACTATCCCCAATAGCTTTAAAACCGGACCCGATGATGAAGGCCAGTTCGGTAGTTTCGGCGGCCGGTTTGTTGCCGAAACTTTGATGCCATTAATTCTGGAACTGGAAAAAGCCTATGATCAGGCAAAGACGGATCCCGAATTCGAAAAAGAACTCGGCATGCTCCTCACCCACTATGGTGGACGTCCAAGCCCGCTTTATTTCGCAGAACGCCTGACGGAACATCTCGGTGGCGCTAAAATTTATTTCAAGCGGGATGAACTGAATCATACAGGTTCCCACAAGATCAACAATTGTCTTGGTCAGATTCTGCTTGCCAAGAGAATGAACAAAACCCGGATCATTGCCGAAACCGGTGCGGGACAACACGGTGTGGCTGTCGCGACCGTTGCTGCAAAATTCAATCTGCCCTGTGTCGTGTACATGGGAGAAACTGATGTCGAACGGCAAAAGCCCAACGTATTTCGCATGCGATTGCTGGAGGCGGAAATTCGTTCGGTAACGTCCGGAGCCGGCACGCTCAAAGACGCTATGAACGAGGCTTTGCGTGATTGGGTCGCGAATGTCGACGACACTTTCTATATCATTGGCACGGCTGCTGGTCCGCACCCCTACCCGGAAATGGTCCGCAATTTCCAATCTGTCATCGGTGAGGAAGTCCGAAGCCAGCTCCAAGAAATGGAAAACCAGCTTCCAGATGCGCTTGTCGCCTGTATCGGGGGTGGTTCAAATGCGATTGGTCTTTTTCATCCGTTCCTGGATGATACCGGTGTTCAGATTTTTGGTGTCGAAGCGGCCGGTCATGGACTCGAAACAGAGCAACATGCAGCTTCCTTGAATGGCGGACAACCGGGCGTCCTGCATGGAAACAGAACTTACCTTCTGCAGGATGGAGACGGGCAAATAAAAGAAGCACATTCAATTTCAGCAGGTTTGGACTATCCGGGAATTGGACCGGAACACGCATGGTTAAAAGACAAAGGCCGCGTTAACTATGCATCGGCAACAGACAAAGAAGCTCTTGAAGCATTCCAGCTCTGTACCCGGATTGAAGGCATTATTCCAGCACTTGAACCCGCCCATGCACTTGCCTATGTCTGTAAGCTGGCGCCGACCATGGCGAAAGATAAGATCATCGTCATGAATATGTGCGGACGCGGGGATAAAGATATTTTTACCGTGGCAGAACATCTGAATATGGAAATTTAATCAGTGAGCGCTCAAACCAACAATTCAGGCAGGATAGAAGCCAGGTTTGCGGAACTGAAGAGTCAGGGCCGTGCGGGACTGGTAACTTTTGTGACGGCCGGCGACCCGGACTTGGAAACCTCTTTCGAGATTGTTAAAGCCTTACCCGGCGCCGGTGCAGATATCATCGAGCTGGGCATGCCCTTCTCGGATCCCATGGCTGATGGCCCGGCAATTCAGGAATCCTCTCAAAGGGCACTGAGGTCCGGCCAGACAATGAAAAAGACTTTGCAACTTGTCCGCAAGTTTAGAGAGATCGACCAGGATACACCCATTGTTCTGATGGGATATTACAACCCGATATTCATTTATCCGGTTCCCAAATTCTTGGAGGAAGCAAAGGCGGCCGGTGTTGACGGATTGATTGTCGTCGATTTACCGCCGGAAACCGACAGCGAACTCTGCCTTCCCGCAATGGAAAAAGAAATAAGCTTCATTCGCCTGGCGACGCCCACAACCGATGAAAAACGCCTCCCAACTGTATTACAGAATACATCCGGATTTGTTTACTATGTTTCCATTGCCGGGATTACGGGGACCAAAGCGCCGGAATATTCTCACGTAAGGTCACAGGTCGAATTAATCAAATCCCAAACAGATCTGCCCGTAGCTGTCGGATTTGGAGTAAATTCACCGGAACAAGCACGGGAAATTGCCAGCGGTGCCGATGCTGTAGTCGTTGGATCAAGACTGGTGAATGAGATAAAGAATAGCCTCGACGATGCCGGAAATGCCGGTTCTGACACGGTATCGAGAGTTGCAAATCTTGTTAAGGGACTGTCCGAAGGTGTCAGGAGCTGAGTTGAGAGAGGGGCACATGCTCGGCCAGGGTGAGAAGTCGAAATTCATGGAAGGTAGTGTCGGATGAACTGGATAAATAACGTCGTACGACCAAAAATTCGAGGAATCTGGCAAAAAAGAGAGGTTCCGGATCACCTATGGATTACCTGTCCCGAAACCGGCCAGATGGTCTTCCACAAAGATCTGGAGAACAATCAGTTTGTTGTCCCCGGGTCCGGATACCACATGCGCATGAATGCAAAAGCGCGATTGCAATCCGTATTCGACAGTGGCAAATTTGAAGAAATTGCATTGCCAGATGTGCCCCAGGATCCACTAAAATTCAGGGATGAGCGTCGATACCAGGACCGGCTCAAGGATAATCGCAGTAAAACCGAACTAAAGGACGCGGTTTGTGTGGGATCCGGTGAGCTCGGCAAAATGTCCATCGTAGCCGCCGTACAAGACTTTAACTTTATGGGGGGCTCTCTTGGAATGGCAGCCGGAGAGGCTGTGATTACGGGCATGATGCTGGCCGTGGAAAAGCGGTCTCCCTTCATTCTTTTTGCGGCATCCGGCGGCGCACGCATGCAGGAAGGTATTCTCTCGCTGATGCAAATGCCGCGCACAACAGTGGCCGTGCAAAAACTCCGCGAAGCCTCTTTGCCCTACATCGTTGTACTGACGCACCCGACGACAGGTGGTGTGACCGCTTCCTATGCGATGCTTGGGGATATTCATATCGCCGAACCGGGTGCCCTGATTGGATTTGCAGGACCGCGGGTTATCGAACAGACAATCCGGGAACAATTGCCGGAAGGTTTCCAGCGTGCGGAATATCTGCTTGAACACGGCATGGTGGACATGGTGGTTCACCGGCACAAAATGCGCGAAACGCTCATAAACCTGTGCTCTCTCCTTTATCAATCGGACCAGCTTCTCATAGAAGATGAAGAAATTCAGACGGTAAACAGGACCATCACCAGCGAGTCCGAAAATGAAGAAATTATTAAAACACAGGATGAGGAAACTTCAGTAGCCCTTGATGAAGTTGAAGTCGTAGATGATGCGAAGGTCGAAATAATAGAACCCGAAGTTCCTGCAGAAGAATCCCCAATGAAAAGCCCCGACAGTGGGAATGCTGCTGAAGAGGAAGCGGAACAAACTCCGGCGAAATCCTAAAGATTTAAACTCTCACAAACCGACATCTAAATTGACTTATCTGATGACCTGGCGGAGGAATTGCTGTTGGACAGCACCACTATTCTAAGGCAGTTCGAAGCCCTTCACCCGAAACTCATCGATCTCTCACTCGACCGGGTCTATCGCCTTGCTGAAGATCTCGGAAATCCTCAACTAGATCTGCCATCGACGATTCACATTGCCGGTACAAACGGCAAGGGGTCGGTTTTGGCCTTTCTCGGCGAAATGCTCAGGGCGGATGGCAAGCGGGTTCACGAGTTCACATCACCACACTTGATTAGCTTTCATGAACGCATCAAATTATCGACCAACGGTCACACCCGAAAGATTTCCGAAAGTCAGTTGACCGATATTCTGGAACGCACCCAAAAGATAAATGCATCCCGTGAAATCACATTCTTCGAAATCACAACCCTTGCCGCTTTTCTGGCTTTTGCTGAAACGCCTGCGGATTATCTGATCCTTGAAACAGGCTTGGGGGGACGTTTGGATGCGACCAATATAGTGGACCATCCGGAAATTTGTATTCTCACCTCGATTTCCATGGATCATGCCAATTTTCTTGGCGATACGGTAGAGAAAATCGCCGCTGAGAAAGCCGGTATTCTAAAACCCGGCGTTCCCTGTATTGTCTCGCCGCAAAAAGATGAAGTCCTCGATGTCATTGAGGCGAGAGCCACGGAACTTGATTGTGAATTGAAAATTGCAGGTCGCGACTGGGATGCATTCGAGCAAACGGGCCGGCTCATATTTCAGGATCATAATTCACTTCTGGATCTGCCTTTACCCCGACTTGCAGGTCGTCATCAGATAGAAAATGCCGGTTCGGCAATTGCAGCGTTTACCAGTCTAGCTCACAACAAGGTGGATGAATCTTCTATTGCGCGCGGTCTCACACATGCGCATTGGCCCGCCAGATTGCAGCGGTTGGAGAAAGGGGAGCTGTTCGAGTTGGTGCCGGATGAAACGGAAATCTGGATAGATGGGGGACACAATCCCGCCGCCGCCCAAACCGTTTCCCGATACATGGCCGAACTGGAGGACAGGGTGTCCCGCCCGCTACATCTGATTGTCGCGATGATGGCTGGTAAAGATGCCGCCGCCTACCTCAACTGTTTCAAAGGTCTGGCGGAATTTGTCGCCACAGTCACAATTCCGGATCAGTCCGGCAGTTATGACGCGCCATCGTTGAAAAAAACCGCGAACGGCTGCGGCTTGAACAGTGACGCCTTTGCGAATTTAAAGGAAGCGCTTTCGAACTGCGGGAAACGAAATGCGCATCCACCGCGAATCCTGATTTGCGGTTCGCTTTACTTCGCCGGACATGCTCTGGAACTCAACGACTGCACTATTTGACGGGCAAACAAAAAGGCCCCGGAGTGGGGCCTTTGCTCAAAATTCAATGAGCGGATGCATTCAGGTATTTTCGTTAATCCAGTCGACAATCTTGCTCTTGGGCAGTGCACCCATTTGGGTACTGCTAACTTCACCATCCTTGAAGATCATCAGCGTGGGAATTGCGCGAATGCCAAATTTTGTTGGCGTATCCGGATTCTCATCGATATTCAATTTGGCAATCTTTACCTTGCCACCCAGCTCTGCAGCAATCTCTTCAAGCGCGGGGGCTATTTGCTTACACGGCCCGCACCACTCTGCCCAGAAATCAACCAAAACGGGCTCGGAGGACTTCAGTACTTCTTGCTCAAAATTATCGTCCGAAACAGATGATGTAGTCATTCATACCTCGCAAATTTGAAAAGGGCCCGGAATGGGAGTTCTATTAATAGCGTAGACTGAACGTAAGAACGGAACAGCGAACCGTCAAGTGCGCTTTGCCGCGACACGATAGAGTTCTTTTTCCTGTTGATCCAGATATTCAGGAGGAATTTCCATGATCGCCGGACCATATGTCCAAAGTATAGAGCAAGTAACTGTTTTATCTGGATAAATTTCTTTTAATGCGTACCTGTACGCGGCCAGCTGCGCGATATAACTGTCGGCGACATCTTGCACGAGTGAAGGCGGTGGCCTGTTTGTCTTGTAATCGACGATCAAAATTTCTCGATCTAGCATCGCCAAGCGATCTATTTGCCCGCTTATCAAGACCGGGATGCCCTCGTCTTCGTTGGGAACGATTCGCGCGGACACCGAAACTTCTGCCTGACTGTCGGGGCCAAACAAAGATCCAAACTTTTCATTCCGCAGGACTTCGAGAACCTCGACAATGACCTGTTCACCGATTTCAATACTAAGGTCGCCACCTCGTGTTTCCACGAGTCTTTTCGCCGCCGCTTCCCAGTTCTCCGCACTCAGGTTGGGTAAATATTCCAGCAAGGTGTGCGTTAGCAGACCGCGTGCGAAACGGTTATGTTCGGCCAGATGTATGGGCGACTGTATGGTGCTGTCGTCAACCCGGTCATCAGGCATATCTTCCGGTTTCAGGGGCACCAGATACGAAGGTGCCACAGGTATTGTTTTCATGCGTTCCCTGGGTGCGGATTCCAGAGCCCAATCCGGCAACGCTGTCTCTGCCGGATTTTCTCCAGATGGCGCAGACTGTTCCTCAACCACTTCAGCGTTCTGCGATATGAACTGCCAAACTCTGTGCCCTTGAGCGTCTTTTGTCTCCCGCAGCAAGTCTGCCAGACCGTCCTTCGCCACGTCATACCAGCATCCGGAGTCTTTGCCCTTGGTCGACTCATAACCGCAAATGTAGAGTTCATCCCGGGCCCGGGTCATGGCGACATAAAGCAGGCGGTAATATTCATCACGCTCCTTATCGTTTTTGGCGCGGCGTGCGTGTTGGACGAATTCCAGGGATCCCAGATCCGGGATTGTCCATATCAACTGATCCGTTGCGGCTGATCCTTCCGGATTTGTGGTTAATAGTGTTTCGCCAATTCCGGCGCTTCTGGTGGAACATGTATCTGGCAGGAAAACGATTGGTGCTTCAAGGCCCTTGGCCCCGTGAACCGTCATGACGCGAACCTCGTTGCGCCCCTGTTCCATGTCCCGCTTAATTTCCAGATCTGTCTTTTTGATCCAGTTGATGAATCCCTGAAGTGATGGCGGTGCCAGGTCGTCATAGTGAATCGCCATGTTCAGAAATTCGTCGATGGCATCACCCGCTTCCGGTCCCAGTCTGGCGATCATCTTCTCTCGCCTATCTTCTTCGGTCAGTAACCCCGCAAAAAACTCGAACGGAGGCACCAAATCCGCCCGCGCAAGCCAGTTCTTCAGTGTATCGACGATGCCTGCATAATCCGGATGATTGCTTGAATGATGCTGCAGAGCTTCCCAAAGCGCGCCTTTCCTGGAATTGCGAACTTCAAAAAGCTGGTGATCCGACAATTTAAAGAAAGGACTCTTCAACAATGTTGCCAGGCTGAGATCATCCTCGGGCAAAAGGACAAATTCAGCGAGGACAAGCAGATCCATGACCGCCAATTGTTCGGTTATGCGAATCCTGTCGGCTCCGGCAACCGGAATATTCAGTGTTTTCAATTCCCTGATCATGAGCGGTGCAAACGGTTCTCGTCTGCGAACCAAAATCAGAATATCGCCTGGCGTAATCGGTCTGCCCGAAGAGCGCAACTTGGTCTCGGACGTGAGCCAGTGCTGGATGCGTTGGGCGACACGTTTTGACAATTGCACCACAGGCAGGTCCGA
>JBPCWG010000392.1:0-3837 GCA_051009705.1 Methyloligellaceae bacterium
ACCTTGGTGATCGGATATACGTATCAGCTCGTGAACGGCCGCATCGCGGTGGTTGTTACGCAGAAGAAATTGTAATCCGGGAAGATGAATCAATAAAAGTTCCCGATTCTGTCGACATGGAAGCGGTCGCGACTCTTGCGAACTACCAGGTTGCCTGGCATCTGCTTTGGAATATGGCCCGGATCAAGCGAGGAGATACAATACTCGTGTTTGCAGCAGCCGGCGGTGTCGGAAGTTCGATTGTTCAACTGGCACTCATTGCAGGAGCAAATATTATCGGTGTGGCCAGTGGCGAGGCCAAAGGAAAATTTTTACAAGAATTGGGAGCGGCGGATGTCATCGATCGCAGTAAGGAAGATATAAATTCCCGGGTCAAAGAAATCACGAATGGACGTGGGGTCGATTTTGTATTTGACCCTATTGGTGGCCCGCAAACAGCCGATAAATTGTCCACCCTGGCACCGTTAGGAACGTCGATCGTATATGGTCGCCTCGCCGGTCCAATGGATGGCGACTTTGCACACTCCATGCGCGAACGATTGAGTGACTCCATTGGAATCCGTTCTTTCTCAATACACGCCTTTGACAAGCATCGGCCCAATCGCATGGAAGCGACAGATGCATTGATGGCCTTGCTTTCCGATCATCTGCTGAAACCGCATATTCATGCCCGTCTTCCCTTATCGGAGGCCCAAAGAGCACATGAAATGTTAGAGGCCGGAACCGTTCTTGGAAAGATTCTACTCAAACCATGAGGTGATGAAAAATATCTGGCAATCAACGATTTTGCAGTCAGAGTTTGGAGAGTCGCAAGACCAACTGATCGCGGCACAAGCAATATAATTGTAGCGTTTGGGGCAATCTTTCCGTAATTAGTCAGCTATTAATTTGAACTGGAGGTTGTTTACATGCAATTTGGTCTTGCGCAACCTGTTCCTCGAACAGATGATCCTCGATTGCTGAAAGGAGAAGGACGATATATCGACGATGTCGTACTACCCTTTCAAACACATTGTGCTTTTCTCCGATCCCCTTTTGCCCATGCTGAAATCAAGTCAATCGACTTATCGGCTGCGGTAAACAAACCGGGCGTCATCTCTGTTCTAACTGGGCAAAACTATCATTCCGATGGACTCGGCGAAATTATCGGAGGCTCACCCAGAAAACGCCGCAACGGATCACAAATGTTCCGACCTCCCCGTCCAGCAATAACGCGGGATCGTGTAAGATTCGTCGGCCAGATCGTTGCATTGGTCATTGCAGAATCTGACCAAGAGGCCAAAGATGCAATCGAATCTATTGTGGTGGACTATGAAGAACTTCCGATTGTCATGGAAACCGCAAAGGCCAATCAATCGGAAGCGCCGATAATCTGGTCAGAGTGTTCTGACAACGAATCCTTTTTCTATGAAATTGGAGACGAGGAGGGTGTCGCAAAAGCGATCTCCGCAGCCCCGCATGTCATCAAACAGAAATTTAACATAAATCGGATAAGCGCAAATTCCATCGAAACGCGGGGCGCAGTAGCGTCCTACGACTCCGGTTCTGATCACTACATAATTTATACGGGTCATCAACGTCCGTTCGCCTGGCGCACAACATTGACTAAAAATTTGTTTCATATAAAGGAAAATCAACTGACGTTGATCAGCGGAGATGTTGGCGGTTCTTTCGGCATGAAGGGTTCCATCTATCCGGAAATCCCACTGGTGGCTTGGGCTTCAAAATGCGTCGGAAGACCGGTGAAGTGGATTGCTACGCGTTCCGAAGGCATAGTCTCGGATGATCATGGACGTGATAATGTTTCCCATGCAGAATTTGCGTTGGATGAAAACGGCAAATTTTTAGCCCTGCGAGTGAATACAAATGCCAATCTGGGTGCTTATGTATCATATATGGGTTTTGGAGCTGCAACGGCTCATGTGGGAGGTTTGGCGGGTGTGTATACAACACCTCTTATCCATGTATCGGTTGCAGGAGTGTTTACCAACACTTCGTCCATTTCACCATATCGCGGTGCGGGTCGTCCTGAAGCATCCTTTATCATTGAAAGTATGATTGATTTGGCCGCACGAAAGCTAGAAATTGATCCCGCTGAACTACGTCGTCGAAACTTCATTACTCAGGATCAGCTACCCTATAAAACTCCATTGACATTTACTTTCGATTGCGGGGAATTCGAAGAGGTAATGAGAAAATGCCTGGAACGTGCAGAATATGATGGATTTGAAGAACGTCGTATCGCGTCGGAGAAAGAAAATAAACTTAGAGGTATTGGCATTTCCTGTTCCATTGAGCAGTCAGCGGCACCTCAGACCGAAACCGCCGAACTGAGATTTGATCCCACGGGATCGCTCACACTGTTGGTTGGAACGACAAACCACGGCCAGGGACACGAAACGATTTACAAGCAATTTGTTTGTGAAAAGCTTGGAATCGAGCCTGGCAATGTTCGTGTTATAGAGGGTGATACGGACAAAGTTTCATTTGGAACGGGTACAGGCGGATCTAGATCCGCTACACTAGGCACCTCAGCGGTGCTGGAAGGCACCTATAAGGTTTTAAACAAATGCAAAAAGATCGCAGCCCACCTGCTGGAAGCAGATGAAATTGATCTGACATTTGACGACGGATTGTTCCAGCTTCCGGGGACCAACCGGACATTGAAGTTCGTTGAAGCTGTTCAAGCGGCCTTTCAGCCCGAGCGATTGCCACCTGATCTTGAGCCAGGGCTCTATGAGATCGCAACGTATAATCCGGATAAAGCTAATTTTCCCAATGGTTGCCATGTTTGCGAACTGGAAATTGAAAAAGACACCGGAACGATTGAAATCGTAGGGTATACGGTCGTCTATGACGTCGGTTATGAGCTCAACCCCATGCTGGTTCAGGGGCAAATTCAAGGCGGCGTTCTTCAGGGCGTGGGGCAAGCTCTTATGGAGGACATCAATTATGACCAGGAGAGTGGGCAGCTCCTAACCGGTTCCTTTATGGATTATGCTATGCCTAGAGCGTCAGATTTTTGCAATGTTTATAGCGAAAGTCATCCCGTTTTGACTGCAACCAATCCATTGGGTGTGAAGGGGGCAGGTGAATGCGGAACGGTAGGAGCCTTGCCTGCTGTCATGAATGCCATAAACAACGCATTAGCGCCTTTAAATGCCGAACGCATAGATATGCCTGCTACACGTGAAAAAGTTTGGCGGGTGATACATAGCAGATTTTGACAATGTCTGCTTATGGCACCTCACTCACTCTTTTGAACTTTCCCAGAAAGTTTGCTTGTGGGTATAAAGCGGACGCCAAATCAAAGCGCTTGGAATGTCTGCAAATGACCCAAAGCTGCCATTGATCAACAGGGCATAGTCAAACTACTATTTTGCAAGCGATTTTGGGCATACCGACTGGTTTCAGAGAGGCTTCCTATACTTTTCCAGAAGTTCGATATCCAGGACTCAAGGTTCTGAATGGTGAGTTTAGCTCTATGCAATTGCTCTGATACTGTCCTATTGGGTATGCAATCCTGATGTTTTGAACGATTGGTTAGGAATTTATCAGATCAATTTAAGGGGATGCTGATCTTATGCTCGATTTAAAAACTCTGAGAGCTGAAACGCCTGCTTGCTGTGATGTTCTTCATTTTGATAATGCTGGTGCATCATTGATGCCTAATCCGGTTTTCCATGCGGTATCCGATCATTTAAAATATGAACGACAAGTCGGAGGATATGAAGCTGAGCGGAGGGCCGCCAGCGATATCGAAGCTTTTTATACCGAATTTGCGAAATTACTGCGAGTACATTCAAGTGAAATCGCATATGTTGAGAATGCCACGCG
>JBPCWG010000393.1:0-5503 GCA_051009705.1 Methyloligellaceae bacterium
TCCCCACGGGAGACATAGGAGATCAGGTCTTCGAACGTCCAGTGGATCGTAGAGCTTGAATTGCGAGCCCATTCTTCACCATTGATCCGGGCAATCATCGTCAGATTGTAGGGGTCTATTTCGTCCGCCGTCGTGATGCACGGACCGATAATATTTCCGGTGTCGAAATCCTTGCTTTTTGCCGGTCCCAACAGACCCGGCATTTCAATGGCCTGGGTATCCCTGGCAGAGATGTCATTGAAGATGGCATAGCCGAAGATATGCTCACGGGCTTTTTCCTTGGGAATATCTTTCTCGGACTTACCGATAAAGAAGCCGAATTCCAGCTCGAAATCGAGAATGTCGGCATAGGGTGGCCAGACTACATCCGTTTCCGTGCCAATCACCGAGAAACGATTTGCTTTGTAGTAGATGGGGTGTTGATAGAAGACATCGGGAACGCGAAACATGCCCTTTTTCTCAAATTCCTTGAGTGCTGCTTCAGGATCCGGGGTCGAATTGGCTCGGTTTTTCCGCAGCACATTATAGGCTTGGACGAGATGTTCCTCAAAACAAAGGCAATCTCGAATTTGCGGCGGCTGCGGAACCGGCGCAAGTAGATGGCAGGCAGCCAACGACCGGATCGCTGCATCCGGTTTTTGCTCCAGCATCTCACGAGCCTTGTCCAGTCCCCCATCGCCCGACTCAATCAGGGCAAGCATGGAAGAAAATTCAGGAGTGTCAGAGTTTTTTTTAATGCGCCATGCTGCTGCCAGATCGAGAATGCTTCCGTCTTCATCGAAGAGGGCGCCGATTTTTTGCTGATCGTTACCTTCCGTAAAGGTCACAAGGCGCATGTTTTCTTTCTCCCGTTCCTAATTATTTAATCTCGTTAATGACCAAGTTCCTTGCGAAGGAGTGCCGTTCCGGCTCCCAGAGCTTTGAGTTTTGCTTCGGCGATCTGACGAGGAAAAGGAGCAAGCCCACAATTGGTGCAGGCGACCATGCGTTCCACATCCACAAATTCCAGGGCCTGACGCAGTGTCGACGCCACTTGTTCCGGGGACTCGACCTCGAATGATGCCACATCTATCGCGCCGACAAGGACATCCTTTTTGTCTAGAAGCCCGATGAGGGACAAGGGAACCTTTGAATTTGCGCATTCCAGGGATACCTGGTCTATATGGCTGTCATTCAGTGCCGGAAAAAATTCTTCATACTGACGCCACTCCTCATCCAGGGACTGTTTCCAGTCTATATTGGACTTGATTCCGTAGCCATAACAGATGTGCACTGCGGATTTGCAACTTAAACCTTGAATGGCCCGGTTGAGTGTCGCTACCCCCCAGTCAACCACATCCTGCATAAAAGCATTGAATGCGGGTTCGTCGAACTGGATGACATCGACGCCCAGGGCTTCAAGCTCCCTCGCTTCATCATTGAGTATCTCGGCAAAGGCCATTGCCATATCGGCCCGTGTTTCGTAATGAGCATTGGCGATCGTATCACAAATGGTCATGGGACCGGGAAGAGTTACTTTGAGCTTGTGACGGGTTTGCGACCGGCAAAAACGCGCACTGTCGCTATGGACAGGGCCCTTTCGTTGAACTCTGGCGGTAACTGTCGGCACCTGGGCGTCGTAGCGATTGTCGCGGATGCCCATGGTCGTCATCTTGTTCCAGTCGATACCTTCAATTGTTTCAAGAAATCCATGAACGAAATGCTGTCGGAACTGTTCACCGTCGGAAACGATATCGATACCGGCGTCCTCCTGGATCTTGATCCATGCCAGTGCCGCATCCTGTTGTCCCTCGATAAGTTCATCGTTTTCGAGTTTCCACGCTGCCCAGAGTTTTTCCGGTTCGGCCAGCCAGCTCGGTTTGGGAAGACTGCCGGCCACAGTCGTTTCAATCATGGGTTCACTTCCTCCATTTGTATTTCTCCCTTAATTCGGGAGCGACTTTGTGACCGGGACGATAGTGGTGAAACGTTTTTGTCCCGTACCTTCAATGCGTCGGGATAAGAACTATGCCACAGGTCGGAGGTGAATTCGACCGCTAGTTTCAGCATTCAAGGCCGCTGGATATGTGGGCCATCAACAGCGCAATAGGAGGGGGCTGAGTATTAGGATTTCGATTTGCGGGAAAGATCATCGAGTATGGGACAGTCCGGTCGATGATCTCCTTTGCAGGAATTGATCAAATGTTTCAGCGTATTTCTGAGGCTCTCGAGCTCCTGAATCTTAATCTCCACTTGATCCAGGTGGGATTTGGCAATGGATTTGACATCGGCACTTGCCCGCGATGTGTCCTCGTAAAGGGAAATCAATGTGCGACAGTCGGCAATCGTGAAACCCAGGCTCCGAGATCGCTGCAGGAAGCGCAATTTATGAATATCTTCCTCGGCATAATGACGGTAACCGTTGTCGGATCGCTGTGGAGTGACGAGACCAATGTCTTCGTAATAGCGCAGGGTTTTTGCCGGTAATCCCGCTTCTGTTGCGGCTTCTCCAATATTCATGATGTTATCCTTTGCACAATCATGACTCAAATTTCCTGTTGATTGGTACCGTTAGATTTCCATACATTATTTCTCATCCCGCGTTTCCTCAATTTTAAGCTCACTAGAGGCTCTGGCGCTGCAATCTCAGAGCGTTTGAAACCACCGAGAGCGAAGACAAACTCATCGCGGCGGCGGCGATCATTGGCGACAGCACAATACCGAACACGGGATAAAGCAGGCCTGCAGCGATGGGAACGCCTAGAGCATTGTAGACGAATGCCAGGAAAAGGTTTTGGCGGATATTGCTCATGGTGGCCAGCGCCAGACGGCGGGCCCGCACGACACCTCGCAAATCTCCTTTGATCAGGGTAATTCCGGCGCTCTCAACCGCAACGTCAGCGCCGCTGCCTATAGCAATACCCACATCGGCCTGAGCGAGGGCCGGGGCGTCATTGATGCCGTCGCCAACCATAGCGACCCGGACACCCCGAGCCTGATAATCCTCTACCAGTTGTTTTTTTCCTGCTGGCAGGATTTCCGCATGGACTTCACCGATTTCCAGTTCAGACGCCACGGATCGGGCCGTAGCGCCGTGGTCCCCCGTTGCCATTATGACGTTGAGTCCCGAATTCTGGAGGGATCTGATGGCTTCCTGCGTTGTCTCCCGCACGGGATCGGAAACTGCGAGAATTGCAGCCAGTTGCTGGTTGATTGCAAGGAACATAACAGTGTTTCCAGCCTGTCTAAGGGCCTCAAGTTCACCGATGATCTCTTCGGTTGAAATTTTATTGGCCTCCAGGAGAGCTGCGTTTCCAAAGAGAAGGCGTTGCCCGTTTACTGTTCCTTGAACGCCCTTTCCAGCAACAGTGAGAAAATCATCCAAGGCATCGAGTACGATGTTCTGCTTTTGCGCTGCCGAGACAATGGCCATGGCCAGGGGATGGATGCTTCCCTGTTCCAAGGAGGCCGCCAGTTTCAGAACTTCGACATCTGACAGAGATCCAGTGGAAATTATTTTTGTCAGCGTCGGCCGGCCTTCCGTTAAGGTGCCGGTTTTGTCCAGGATGACCGCATCGACACCAGCCAGTCGCTCGAGATATTCCGCATTCTTGACCAGCACGCCCAAATGCGCGCCTCGCCCAGTGGCAACCATCACTGATAAGGGTGTGGCGAGTCCGAGTGCGCAGGGGCAAGCAATAATGAGAACACTGACGGCGGCTATGAGAGCATGGCCGAGCGCCGGGGGCGGGCCCCAGAACATCCAGCTCAGAAATGCAATAACGGAAACGGTGATTACTGCGGGAACGAACCAGCCGGCGACCCGGTCCGCAAGGTTTTGAACGGGCGCGCGGGTGCGCTGGGCTTCGGCAACCATGGCGACAATGCGGGAAAGCGTTGTTTCCTCTCCCGTACGCCGGACTTCCATGACAAAGGTGCCGGTGCCATTCAGGGTACCGGCGGTTAGTTCAGCTCCGGGCATTTTATCGACCGGCAGGGGTTCACCGGTCAACAATGATTCATCTACCGCGCTTGTCCCGTCGACAACGATGCCATCGGTCGGTATTTTTTCCCCCGCCGGAACACGTAGCTGATCACCGACTCGTATTTCCTCAAGAGGCACAATTTGCGTTGATCCGTCGGCTAAAATCCTGTGCGCGGTTTCAGGAGCCAGATTCAGAAGAGCCCGGATGGAATCGCCGGTTCTCTCGCGCGCTCTCAATTCAAGAACCTGACCCAGCAAGACAAGAGTTGTGATCACCGCGGCACTCTCGAAATAGTTCGCGACGATGCCTTGGTCGGTCACCATTGTGGAGGGGAACAGTCCCGGCGCGAGGACGGCAAACAAACTATAAAGAAACGCCGTTCCGGTGCCGGCGGCGATCAGGGTGAACATGTTGAGATGCCCGGACTTAACCGAGGCCCAGCCGCGGACAAAAAATGGCAGGCCGCACCAAAGAACGACAGGTGTCGCTAAACAAAGCTGCAGCCAACTTTGTTGTTGCTGTGTTAAAAATGGCAGAAGATTAATCCCCAGAAGATGCTGGGCCATTTCGGTAATCAGCAGAAAAAGGGACAGGGGCACGGCGATCAACAGGCGCCGGGTGAAGTCCACGAGTTCCGGATCAGGCCCGGCATCAGCGGATGGAATGCCCATGGGTTCGAGAGCCATGCCACAAATGGGGCAGGTGCCCGGACCTTCCTGTATTATCTCAGGGTCCATGGGACATGTATAACAACCTCCCTCCTGTCCTGGCTGGTTTTCGGGTTGTTCATGTCCATAGGCTAAAGGGTCAGCTTCGAATTTTTGCAAACAGATTTCCGAGCAGAAGAAATAAGCTTCCCCATCTTTCAGACAATGCGCCGGTGCAGTCTCCCGGGCCACCGCCATGCCGCATACGGGGTCTGTTTTCGTGCGATAGAGTTCGGGGGATTTATTATACTTTTCCCGGCAATGGTTGCTGCAAAACCAAATTTCAGAATGGGTGTCAGCCGACAGTGCTTTCGGGTTGTCCGATTTCGGTACCATGCCACACACGGGATCTCGCAGGGATAGGGATTTCCCTTGCCTTTTTTCCAGGTTTGTGTCGACGGTCCGGACGGAGGCCATTTCTCAATCTTTCGATGATCGTATACTCTGGCTTATGTAATACTTCCAGTTACTGGAAGGTCAAGAGGAGACAACCCATACTCGAAAATTCACTGACGGCTTGGTTTACAGCAGAATATCGGGAGTCGTGATCTGGGCTGGATGAATTTACGTAAATTCCATAGATGTAGGGCTCAAAGTCTTTTCAATTTAGAGGTTTTGGATAGTTTTCGACCTGTACGATAGGTCGAACTCATTGATACAATCCAGCTCATGTGCAAACAAAAGAGAGCGTGTCTGCTCCAAATCGAAGACGACGTGCTAAAATTAAATTCAGGACGCGATGACACACTCTACCGAGATTTACATTGAATCCGTAATTGATGCGGATATCCGTCGTGTCTGGCGCGTGCTCGGAGATACCAACCGGCTGAA
>JBPCWG010000394.1:0-3919 GCA_051009705.1 Methyloligellaceae bacterium
GTGTAGCTGTCCTGGGCCTCATGATCGAGGGATCCCGTGGTGCGGATCTCACCGCTGTTGGGATCGATGGTGAAATTGCCGGAGGCATCCGTAATCCCGTAGGTCCAGCTGTCGCCGGCATCGGGGTCGGTCGCAGAGACTGTGCCGACCAGTGTTCCGGCCGCCAGGTTCTCATCGACGGAGTCGCCGGTGAGAATTGGCGTTGTTGGTGGATTGTTAATATCCGGATCTGTACTCTCAACCGAGTCTACGACTTGTGTCGGTTCGTCTTTCTCGGCAGCTTGTGGGACCTGATTTTTCGATCCGGGTCCTGACGTGGCGTATGCCTTATCAGAAGGAAGTTCTATACCATTGCTGCTGACCGTTGCTGTGGCTAGTTGTGCAGCGTTCTCCAAGATGGAATTGTCTGAGTCTGATTTTGGGTCATAAGGGTCCGATACTTGCTCGGTTGCTTCAAACGCAATCGATGACGCATCGCGGATTTCTTCCGGAACAGATCTTTCCAGAACGGTTCCTTCGGGTAACTCTTCAGATTGTCCCTCCAATGTTTTTGAAACGACGGGTTCCGAGGGGGGGTCGATCTGAACATTCGGATGAACAATATCATGCCTGTCCGCCTCATCGTCCTGCAGAACGAAGTCATTGGACTCCTGCACCTGATTGTCTTTTTTCGGCGTGCGACCTTCGCTAAATTCGAACGTCGTACTTGATCGTTTGTCCGCCATGGATCATCCCAATACGCTGACTCATGCCAATTCCCGGAGCTGATGTTTGCAAAAACTTTGGGCACGAGTTGTGAAAATGTTTGGGACTATTAGTAAGATAAAATAGTAAAATCGCTGTAAAATCAGGAGTTAAATGCAGCGATACCGCAACCCGCCTTAGTTGCGATCTAAACGGTCCATTAATTACGGTTAAATTTGAGATAACAAATTCGCCGAAATTAAAGAAAGTGTTTCGAACTTGATCAAATAGTGCTGTTAAAGCCGATTTGCGGCCTTAATCATTTACTTACCTTCCTGGCAATTTCTGCTTAGGCGGGTGAGGAATAGATCACCCCAATGGGAGTAGGGGCATCATCGCCATCGAGTTCTGAAAGGGCAATAGCTTTAGTCAGATTATGCTCATCGTGGATGGCGAGATCCATTTCTGATGTTGTTCCATCCAACATCACAGGGACGAATTTGCCTGCATTCTGATCGAAGACAAGGCCTTTATCTCTTTCCTTGCCGTAGACCATTTTCTCCCCATGATCCAGACGCACGACGAAATCCGCGGATTTGTTTTTTTCTGCCGCTGCACCAAACGCACCGTCATGATAAATGATACAATTCTGCAGAATTTCGACCAGCGAAGATCCTTTGTGAGCCTGAGCACGGATAGCCATACCCGGCAAGTGGTCTTGCAGGGCATCGACAGTTCTGGCGAAGAATGTTGCTCCGGCCCCAAGCGCAAAGCGTGCGCCATTGATCGGATTATCCCGGGAACCCTCAGGGCTTGAAGGAGATCGCGTGCCGATGGGTGATGTCGGAGAGTACTGTCCCTTGGTCAGTCCGTAGATCGCATTGTTTATCAGCAGCAGATTGACGTCGACATCGCGGCGAAGAATATGCAGGAGATGGTTGCCGCCAATCGAGAGAAAGTCGCCGTCGCCGCCGACAACCCAGACGTCAAGTTCCGGATTTGCATATTTCACACCGGTCGCAATAGGCGCGGCGCGTCCATGAATTGTATGAAATCCATAGGAAGATATGTAGTAAGGAAATCGCGCCGCACAGCCGATGCCAGAGACGAAGACAACTTCATGGGGCGGTGTTCCGATCTCAGCGAGGGCCTTGCGAATGCCTTTCAGAATGGCGTAGTCACCGCATCCCGGACACCATCGAACTTCCTGGTCACTCGTGAAGTCTTTGGGCGATATGGCAATCTCATTCATAAATCAATCCTCCAATATCGCCTGCAATTTCGACTTCAGGGACTCAATCCGGAAGGGTTGACCGGTTACCTGGGTGATAGTTTGGACCGGCAACAGATAAGTCGAACGTAAAAGAACGCTGAGTTGTCCGGAATTCATCTCAACGCAAACAACCTTTTTGAAACGGCTCATAATTTCCTGCAGTCCTTCCGGCAAAGGCCATAATTGCCGTAAATGTATGTGACCGATGCGGTCATTTTCATCTTCGAGATCCAATACCGTTTGCCGGATCGGACCGTAAGTAGATCCCCAGCCAACTATGAGGAGATCGCCTTCCTCAGCGCCGGTTTCGATTTCGATCGGTTTTTGCCGCTTCAGGATGGCTTGAATTTTATCGGACCTCAGATCCGTCATTTGCTGGTGGTTGTCCGGATCATAGGAGATATTGCCAGTGTTCAGATCCTTTTCCAGTCCGCCGACGCGATGCTCCAATCCCTGTATACCCGGTGTCACCCAGGGTCGTGCAAGGGTGTCGGAATTCCTCTCAAACGGATCGGTAAGTCCATTGACACTGTTCCGGATATTGAAATTGCCAAGTCTATTCTCGTCCGGTGGAGTCCAGTCGCTCGCTGCATTGGCCAGGAAGGCATCGGAAAGTACGATAACCGGGCACATGGACTGGACGGCGATTTCAGCAGCCTCGAGCATGATCCAGTAACAATCCGCCGGTGTTTTGGGAGCAAGGACCGGTAGTGGCGATTCTCCATGGCGCCCGAAGATGGCCATCAGCAGGTCCGATTGCTCGGGTTTGGTGGGCATGCCGGTGGAAGGGCCGGCCCGCTGCACATCGATCACGATGAGTGGAATTTCCGCCGTGACAGCCAATCCCATTCCTTCAGTTTTTAATGACAGGCCCGGACCGGAACTTGTCGTAATACCCAGGGCTCCGGCGTAGGAGGCGCCTATGGCCATACAAACCGCGGCGATTTCATCCTCGGACTGAACGGTTTTTACTTCTTCAGGTTTTCTTGCGAGTTCATGCAGGAGATTTGAAGCGGGCGTTATTGGATAAGAGCAGTACATCACCTGGCGTTCACTCAGGGAAGCAATTTGCGCTATACCCTCAGCCATGGCCTGAGTTCCGGAAATCATCCGATGCCGGGCCATATCCGGCTCCCTTCCGGTTCCAACACGGGAATGGAGAGGACTTATTTCCAGGGTTTCGCCATAGGCGTGGCCAGCTTTGAGGGCCTTGATGTTGGCAGCCGCTAGTTCCGAACCGATGCCGAATTTATCCCGGACCCAGGACTCTGTCTTGTCGAGATCCATTTCCGCCATCCATAGGATAAGACCCAGGGCCCAGAAGTTTTTCGCGCGCAGGGCGTTTTTTCGACCGAGTTCCATATCCGCGAGGGTTTCGAGAGTTCGCTGGGATATATCTATGATGACGACCTGGTAATCCGCGAGATAATCGGTTTCCAGAGGATTTTCCGTGAATCCGGCCTTTGTCAGCCCTCTTTTATCGAAGGATCCCTGATCGACGATGATCGTGCCGCCGTTCCTAATATTGTCCAGATTTGTTTTCAGTGCGGCCGGGTTAAAGGCCACGAGCACATCCGCTTCGTCGCCCGGCGTTAACACGTCCGGAGGGCCGAATTGGATTTGATAGGCCGAGACACCAAAGGTCGTACCGACGGGCGCGCGAATTTCAGCCGGAAACTCCGGAAGTGTCATGAAATCGGTACCGTCTCGTGCGGCAGATTTTGCGAATTCCAGCCCGACAAGCTGAATTCCGTCACCGGAGTCGCCGGCAAACCGAACGACTTGACGTCGGGAACCCGGTTGAGAAATCGTGTCATTAGCAATTGTCATTTTACAAACCAGACCATTTCCGAAGAAAATTTTTTAATCCAAATTGCAGATTGGCAATAATTTCTCAATCTTCGATGCAAATAGGCATAATTCCGAATAACGAAATTTTCTCCATGAATTCAGTACGTTGTA
>JBPCWG010000395.1:0-5396 GCA_051009705.1 Methyloligellaceae bacterium
GTGCCGGTAGGTGGCGAACTTGATTATTTGGATGAAGGCACATTGAGCGCTGCGATAAAGTCTAGAAAACAAATATAGGTCCCCAACGGAGGAAGTGGTGAGTCATTCATATCTGGAATTTGATCCCGAAGAAATTGAGCGACACGAAATTTACAGATTGCTAACGGGGGCCGTTGTTCCCAGGCCAATCGGCTGGGCCTCGACGATAAACTCGAAAGGAGTTACAAATCTCGCCCCTTTCAGTTTCTTTACCGTCGTCTGTGTCGCGCCGCCGATGATTTCCCTTACCATAGCCCGCAATCCGGATGGGACTGAGAAACATACGCTCAAGAATGCCAAGGAAATGCAGGAATTCTGTTTTAATGTCGTGACGACGGATCTGTGGAAGGAGATGGTTGATTCTGCCAACGGGATTCCAGAAGAGGACAGTGAGTTTGACACGACAGGGCTGACGCCCATTCCGAGCGTCAAAATCAAATCGCCACGGGTCAAAGAGGCGCCGATTCACTTCGAGTGCAAACTCCACCAGGTTATTGAACTCGGACCCAACAAGCACCCGCTTTGTATCGGTGAAGTCGTACACTTTCATGTCGATCCGGAATGCATGAATGGTAACTATATCGATGTCAAAAAACTCGATCCAGTTGGCCGCCTCAACGGTTTTTACTACTCGACGCTCGGAGAAATATGGGAACGCCAGTTCGAAGACGGCCAGAAACGGTAGAACCAGACCGGGATAATGGTTTCGTAACAAGCGTTTTACGTTTCTGTCTGACCTTTGTACCAGTCCAAAATCTGATCGCCGGTCATGAACACTACACCAGGTTTCTGCGATAGTGTTTCGAAAATCTTTCTGAAGTATCCAATGCGCTGCGGCGTGCCGTGAATATAGGGATGCACCGCAATCGACATGATCCGGACATTTGAACGCCCTTCTTCATAGACGGTCTCGAAATATTCCATTGTTCTTTCAAACAGCATGTTGGAAGGGTGCTGCTGCAGGAGCATGATCGGGATATCATTAAGCTCGGTCGTGTAAGGGACGGAATAAAGCTCTCCGTTCTTGGTGTTCACGCGACAGGGTTGATCATCAAGAATCCAGTCGGCAGTGTATTCAAATCCGGAGTCGACAAGATATTCCGGCGTGTCGTCTGTCTGTGTGAGCCCGGGCCCCATCCATCCCCGAACTTTTGATCCGCAAAAATCCGACAGCTTGTCCATGGTGCGCTGTATATCGCCGGCTTCATCTTCCAGCTGGTACATCGGTTTTTGAATATAGCTGTGACCCATGAACTCCCAGCCTGCATCCCGGGTGGCTTCAGCGACACGGGTATAACGATCCACGACCGTGGCATTCATGGAAACCGTTGCCTTGATATCGAAACTGTTAAACACATCCAGCAAGCGCCAGAAACCTATTCGCATACCGTATTCAAACCAGCACCAGTTCGGAATGTCTGGAACATGAACGCTATTACCGGGAGGTGTCAGAATTCTACGTGGCAGAGGCTCGGTCGGGACCCATTCCTCAAGATTGACCACGGGCCAGACAATGGTGCGCCCCCCGTCAGGCAGGGTCAGCGGTTTACGGTCAACTATGGCGCTATAATCAATACGGTCTTCGATCTTCATCTGTCCTCCAGGAATTCAGTGTTGGATTTTCCAACTGTTTTAACTTTATTGCATCTCCAAGTCATGGGCTAACTGCGCTGGGATACGGAAATCTGATTCTTGGAGGCCGAATATCAGGGCAGATCTTGTGTGTTATCATTGAAGGCTATAAGACTAAGTCTCTATTCGTCAATTTCTTAGAGATCCCTTCAAGGAACGGTTGCATTTGATCGGCCAGCTCAGGTCTAAGTTCTGGAATAATGCTGCGAGTCGCGGCGTGGTCCTGATGTTGCTGTCGACTGTGATATTTTCACTCACCCATGTGAGCATCAGAGAGGCATCCGCACATACACCCCCCATCCAGGTCGCGTTTCTCAGAAATGTATTCGCCGTAATTTTCATTATTCCCCTGATGTTGAGAATGGGTCGCAGCCTCTGGGTTACGTCATCCCTGAAGCTTCATGTACTGAGAGCTTCGCTCCATGTTATCGCCATGTTCGCATTTTTTACGGCAGTCAGTATTTCACCTCTCGCGCGGGTGACGGCTCTCGGTTACACCGCACCCATATTCGCCGCGGTCATCAGTGTCTTCATTCTCGGGGAAAAATTCAGGCTTTATCGCTGGAGCGCCATCATAATGGGTTTTTTAGGCGCGCTTATCATCCTGCGCCCGGGCTTTGATGTGATTGATAAAGGCTCATTGCTCGTGCTTTTTGCTTCGGCACTTTGGGGCGTTGTTCTCGTGCTGATCAAGCTACTCGGAAAAGAGGATTCCAGTTTCACGATTACAGCTTACATGTCTGTACTCGGCACTGTTCTTTCCGCCATACCCGCCTACTACATCTGGGTAACGCCGCTCTGGCACCAATGGCCCATTCTGATTTTTATCGGATTGATTTCCACTATCGGGCAGCTGTGTCTGACCGAGGCTCTTAAACATCTGGACACGACTGCGGCCATGCCGTTCGATTTCCTGCGCCTGATATGGGCAGCCATATTCGGTTTTGTTTTCTTCGCTGAAATTCCCGATGTCTATCTCTGGATCGGTGCCGTTATAATATTTGGCAGCGGGTTTATGATTGCCTACAGAGAGAGTGTCAAGAACCGCTCGGATTCATCTATTCCTCGGTAAACCTTCCGGCGACGTGCAGAATGACACCTTCCACGGATTTGAAGTTTGATTTCGCCAGTTCTATGTAAGCGGCTCTATGCGTTATCAGTTCAGGAAGGCTGACAGTCACGGATCCGATAGTACCGATGCACAAAAGCAAAGTGAAAAGTCTTCTGCTTATTTTACTCAACGGAACCTCCTCGTTCATACCCTTGGATTAAGGTTGGCACGAGGCTGCCTATCACGCAAAGTCATATATGCGTGAAAACTGCCGGTTCAAAAGTCGGGATCCGTATACGGAGATTTATTCGCCGGCAAGAAGCTTGGACTCCGGCGAGGGGATGTCGGATTTCTTTTTAGCCTTCTTCTTTTCCTCAAGGGATTTCTCGGCTTCATAGTCAAAATCGAGCGTTTCTATTTTTCTTCCCCGCGAGGAAATTTTATCCGATGAAATGAGTATCTGGTCCAGATCCTTGTTCACCAGCCCAAAATGATTTTGCAGTTTATTCACCCGTTCTCGCAGCCGATGTACGTCATCAACAATGTGCGTCACCTCGCGCTGGATCAGGCCCGCTGCTTCGCGCATTTTTACATCCTTCATGATTGCCTGCATAGTCTGGACCGCAAGCATGAGCATGTTCGGAGAGGCGATAACGATGCGTGCCCGGTAGGCTTTCTGGATCAGATCAGGGAAAAACTCGTGCAGGTCCGCATAAATAGCTTCTGACGGCACAAACATAATCGCCGTGTCCTGGGTCTCGCCTGGCAGCAGGTACTTTGCGGTGATATCTTCAATATGTTTACCCACATCCGTACGAATTCTCTTTGCGGAAACCTTGTGTTCCTGGTCATTGCGGGAAATGCGAAATGCCTCAAACCCCTCCAACGGGAATTTTGCATCGATGGCAATCGCCGCCGGATTGTTGGGCAGGTGGATAAGGCAGTCAGGTCGCTTGCCGTTGGAAAGGGTCGCCTGGAAAGTATAAGAATTGCGGGGAAGACCGTCCTGTATGATGGCTTCCATTCTTCCCTGTCCGAAAGCCCCGCGGGATTGCTTATTGTTGAGCACATCCTGCAGGCTCACGACTTTGTTGGAAAGTTCCGTAATATTGCGCTGTGCGGCATCGATGACGGCGAGACGTTGTTGAAGCTGCGTGAGGCTGTCATTGGTTTGCTTTGTGTTAGCTTCCAGGTTCTGTCCCAGCCGATGACCGACATTATCCAGCCTGTCATGGACAGATCGCGTCAATTCACCCTGGCGTGTCACAACAATTTCGGACAAAGTTCGCAACCGTCCCTTGAGCTCGGCCAGTTCAGCTTCACTCGTGTGGGACCGCATTGCCTGGTCCATTGAGTCCTTGGCCCGTTCGCTGCCATGGTGCCAGACGAGGAATATCAGGACGACAAGCAGAGTAACCGCCAGACCGGCAAGAAAAAGGGCCAATACAATGGGATCCACGTTAAGAGTGCCTAAATTGATCGATTGCTCTGGCATTGACATGAATCTCCGGACCGAAAATACGAAATTCTATAACTGCGCTTTCATCATACTCTGATTCTCGAGCCTAAAAAGAACATAGCAAGAACATTAAAGAATTATCCACCTAAACTGTCAATACGGCAAATTCCTCTCAAAAATTTACGCCCCTTGTTGACCCAGCGGGTTTTCTTAACTATTTCAACAGCATGGAAAAGCTTGAGATTATAAAAGTTCCCAATTCCCTGTTGCGGACAAAGTCCAATCCCGTTGAACATGTGGATGACGACTTAAGGGAATTCATCGATGCCATGTTCCAGACGATGTATGACGCTCCAGGCGTCGGCCTGGCTGCGATACAGGTTGCTGAACCCATAAGACTGTTCATCGCCGATATATCAACCGAAGAAGAGCCGGATACACCCTATGCGTTTATCAATCCGGAGATCGTTCACCGCTCCGACGAAATGAGGACTCATGAAGAAGGGTGCCTTTCCCTGCCTGACGTCTTTGTCGAACTGGAACGTCCCAATTCGTGCGTCGTTCGGTATATTGATCGCGAAGGTAAGCAACAGGAAGAAACATTTGAGGGCATGATGTCGACAGTTATCCAGCATGAACTGGATCATTTGAACGGCACCTTGTTCGTCGATCATCTTTCCAGACTTAAAAGAGATCGGATCATCAAAAAATACTTGAAAGATCGTAAAAACGAGACCGTTGAACCGATCTGAGTATTGTACGGGGTAACGGAGATCGCCCATGTCCCTGCGTGTTGTATTTATGGGAACGCCGGAATTTGCCGTGCCGACACTTTCAGAGTTGATTAGTGTGGGGCATGATGTCGTTGCAGTTTACTCGCAGCCGCCCCGGCCTTCGGGACGCGGAAAGAATATCAGACCGTCGCCGGTGCAAAAATTTGCCGAGCAGAACAATATAGCCGTTGAAACACCGTTAAGCCTGAAAGATCCCGATGCCCTGAAGATATTCTCCGACCATCAGCCGGAGGTGGCAGTGGTTGTCGCCTATGGCCTGATATTACCGCAAAATGTTCTCGATATTCCGGAGGACGGTTGTCTTAACCTGCATGCGTCTCTGCTGCCACGCTGGCGCGGCGCGGCGCCCATTCAGCGTGCGATCATGGCAGGGGATCCAACTACGGGCATTATGGTCATGCGCATGGAAGCCGGTCTGGAT
>JBPCWG010000396.1:0-5651 GCA_051009705.1 Methyloligellaceae bacterium
CCAAACTCCGCAACGCAGAGTTTGAAGGACAGATCGAAGCCATAAACAAGTCGCAAGCCGTTATTCACTTCGAACTCGATGGCACGATAATCAAAGCCAATCAGAATTTCTGCATGGCCCTGGGATATAGCCCTGAAGAAATACAAGGTAAGCATCATCGAATGTTTGTTGAAAGTTCGGAACGCGAGAACGACGAATATCAAATGTTCTGGAATCAGTTGCGGGAAGGAAAATTTCAATCCGGTGAGTTCAGGCGGATAGCGAAAGGCGGTCGGGAAATTTGGATTCAAGCGACCTACAACCCTATTGTTGATGCAAATGGACAACCCTTCAAAGTCGTTAAAATCGCCAGCGATATAACCGAGCAGGTACTGGAACGACAACAACGGGAAACGGTGCAAATTGGAATTGATAAAGATCTGAATGATATTGCATCAGCTGTTCACAACCTGACCCAACAGGCGGACAATGCCGTTGATGCATCGGCACAAACATCTTCCAACGTCCAGGCCGTCGCATCTGCCGCGGAAGAGCTGGTGGCTTCAATCGGAGAAATCAACCAGCAGGTCGCTCAATCCACCAGGATTTCGAGCGAGGCTGTCAACGAAGCCAACCAGTCTGGAACCATTGTCGGTAGTTTGTCTGATCAGGCGCAGAGCATTGGTGAGATCGTTGAATTGATCGAAAATATCGCATCCCAGACAAACCTACTGGCTCTCAACGCAACCATAGAAGCTGCCAGGGCTGGAGATGCCGGCAAGGGATTTGCAGTCGTTGCATCAGAAGTCAAAGGCCTGGCTTCACAGACCACAAAAGCCACTGAAGATATCAGCGCCCGCATTCAATCTGTCCAGGATTCATCATCCAGTGCCGTAACCGCAATCGATGCAATCAAGAATATCATTAGCCAAGTCAGTGAATATTCCGAGAGCATTGCCGCAGCCGTTGAAGAGCAATCTTCTGTAACACGTGAAATCGCAACCAATATGCAGATTGCCTCGGACGGTGTTGGCACCGTTTCGGAAATTCTTCAATTAATTTCCGATTCCACCAATCTGATTGAAAGTTCGACGAGCAAGGTACGCGAGGCATCACGTGAGATTGCATAGAGTGCCGCGCTAGACAATCCGCTCCCCTAACAAGTTGGTTTGCGCCAGGCCCCTCCCATCCGAAGACCTGTTCGGAGGGACCGGTGACTTTCAGATATTCAAGCTTCTCCAGGGTTTCCGCCGGACATATCCCCCGGCTTCTTCCGCGTCCCGATAAGGCCGCTCCGGACTGTCAACCGCCCCTTCATTGCGGGGATCATCGAGGGGGAATTTTACACGTCCGGTGCAGTCCGCTTTTCACAGATGCGAGACTGAACTAGTGAATCGTGTCTATATCGGTCGGGTAGTACTCTTTCAATTCCTGGAATGAAACTTCCGATGCAATTGCCTTTAGCAGCTCATTGCATGTCGAATCGTCACTCTGGAATTTCGGATCATCCACTTCAGAGTCAACTATCATGGTTATGGGAATGCGAAGTCGTTCATTGCCTGTGATCTTCATGACCAGGACAAACATCTCGGTTTCTTCATTGAGTTGCTCTACCGTGAACTCTTCTGCTGAAAATTCCCCAGGCAAGGCCGGGCGTAATCTGAATTCTCTTTTTGGATTTTCGAGAAAAAATTCTCTGTCATCAAATGCGCTGCGGTTCTGCATTGCAATCTGCCTCGTTGAACTTTTTAGATCAAATTCTGAAAAATTCGAACGCAACTGGATTACAGTAACTGTCGGCGAATCAACTTATCTTAACATAAGAATCCCAGAAATTTTGTGAATGGTTCGGATTGACCTATCAACAAATGAAAAGGGTGGCGATCGGACATCAGTCATTTTCCACGTGCCAACCCGACCCCATATCGAAATGACGGATTGCGCATTCCTCGATCAAATCCTCATAACCTTCAGAGAGATAGGAACTTTGCCAATCGCCCCCGAAACGCTCCTTGACAGCGTCCAAATCCTTCCACACGGAGACAAACCAAACGACATTGTCGCCTCCCTGTACACAATTGCCAAAGAAATAACCTTTGTTGCCGGGCTGGCCTTTGACGACTTCGGCTGATGTCGTCGAGAAGTTGCGGAGAAGCCGGTCGGCGCATCCCGGTTTCGTTCGGACTTCAAACACGCGCAACAGGGGTCCCTGATTTGTCATCAATCGCTCCGCAAATATCTGTTCCAATATCATTCCAACAAGGACGTCATATCATGGGTGACCTCCCCCTCAAATCAGAATCCCAAAGAGAACACCCTCAACAGGATTGGTTTTTCATATCGCAGCAGGCGAGAATATCAGGATGGCTTCCACAACAATCATTGAGCAAAAAGGAAACAAGTCCGCCAAGAGCCTCGAAATCAGCCTTGTAAATTATGCTGCGCGACTGTCTCTGCGATGTGATCAATCCAGACTGCTCAAGTGCCGACAAGTGAAATGAAGCCCGTGACGACGAGGCTCCAACTTTTGTACCCACATCCCCAGCCGATGCACCTTCGTCTCCACAATCAACAAGATACCTGACAATCTGCAATCGTGTTTCTTGAGAAAGGGCTGCGAACATGGATAAGGCTTGATTCTCGTTCATTATATCAATATCTCTTGAATTATTGAAATATACTATATATGTTCGATCCAGAGACCGTCAATAAATTCCCTGGGAGTCAAGGTGACAAATTATGAAAATCGTAAGTTTTAAAATCTGCCCCTTCGTCCAGAGGGTCACAGCTCTTCTGGAAGCGAAGAAAATTCCCTATGAAATTGAATATATTAGCCTCAGTGACAAACCCCAATGGTTTCTTGACATTTCGCCGAACGGCCAAGTTCCAATTTTGATTACCGACAATGGTGAAGCGTTGTTTGAAAGCGATGCGATCGTCGAATATATCGAAGAGGCGTATCCAGCCTTACAGCCGGACATTTCCCTTGAAACGAAGGCAAAAAACAGGGCCTGGAGCTATCTGGCTTCCAAGAATTATCTGATCCAATGCAGTGCGCAGCGAAGTCCCAGCCAAGAAATTTTGAACGAGCGAAGTGAAAAACTGGGTAAAGCCTTTGATCGAATAGAAAAACAACTCGGAGAATCCCTCTATTTCAGCGGCGACTCTATTGGAACGGTAGACATAGCGTGGCTTCCTCTCCTGCACCGGGCCAGTATTATTGAAAAACATTCGAGTTATGATTTCCTCGGTGATCGTCCGAAACTCAAGGCCTGGCAAAATAATCTCCTGAGGGATGAGTTGGCAGAAAAATCAGTCGCACCTGACTTTGTGGACGCTTTCAGCGACTTCTATCTATCAAACCAGACATATCTGGGTCGGGGTGGAGAAACGCAGTCGTGTTGCTTCAGCAATAGTTGTGCAACAGATGCCTGTTGTTGAGTTCGCCCTGGGCCAATTGCCGATTTCGGAAGAGGCCGCTAGTGTCAGAATATTTCGGACCCGCGAAAGTTTGAATAATGCCTTCTTCACGAATGTCGGAGATTTCGACAAGATGTTCTGCGATCCAGGCAGAGCTATTGGAGCTCAACAATACTCACGCGGAAGAAACCTCTTATCTGTCTGCAGATGAATGGCACAGCCTCATTGACAAAGCCTATTCCGCGAAGTGTATCGATAATGCTGCCCTGCTCATCGCTTTCGACGGGGATGCAGATTATGCCAACACGAATTTCAAATGGTTCAGCGCCAGGTTTGATCAATTCGTCTATATCGACAGAATTATCGTTTCATCAAAACTTCGCGGCACGGGTGCGGCGCAAATGTTGTATCGTGACTTGATCGACCGTGCCGGCAGGACGGATCATGAATGGCTGGTCTGCGAAATCAATAGGGATCCGCCAAATCCGGTTTCTGACGCGTTTCACCGAAAACTGGGCTTCATCGAAGTAGGCCAGGCACGACTTACGGAAAGACACAAGACCGTGCGCTACCTCGCACTAAATATCCGACAATCGAATTTCATCGGTCCATCAATACTTTGCGAAGGTATACTTTGTGAAGATAAGCCCAATTGAGCTATGGGCTCTGGAGCGCGGGAATTGAAACAAAATGTTCTGCGAGCGGCATCTGCCGCTCGCTTATTATTGTGACCGTTTGAGAATCCGGTCGCTAGAGTTTTGCCTGCTCCGACCTGAGGGCGATCCACAGGCAATAGCACATTATCAACACCACGACTGTAAAGGGAATGCCGGTTGACACCGCTGCCCCCTGCAAGGCGCTGAGGCCGCCACCGAGAAGCAATGCAATCGCCACCAGCCCTTCCAGTGTGCACCAGAATATGCGCTGGACGACGGGTGCGTCCATTTTGCCACCGGCCGTAATCGTATCGATCACCAGCGAGCCGGAGTCAGACGAGGTGACGAAAAAGATCACGATCAATACCAGTGAGATCGGCGCGACAATCGAATAGAGCGGCAGTTCCTTCAGGAACCCGAACAGCGCACCTTCCGGCTTGTAGGCGTCGATCACGGTTGCCTTGACACCTTCGGCACCGCCGGCGTTCAACATGTCGATGGCTCCGCCGCCAAATGTCGACATCCACAGGGCGCAGACCGCGGTTGGAGCAATCAGAGCGCAGAGGACAAATTCACGCACAGTGCGGCCCTTGGAAATGCGGGCAATAAACATGCCGACGAAAGGCGACCATGCGATCCACCAGGCCCAGTAGAAGGTCGTCCAGCCGTGGAAGAAGCTGGTATCCTCGCGCCCGAAGGGGTTGGACAATGCCGGGAGGAGCAACACATAGTCGACCATTGTTTCGACATACCGAGTGAGCGCGGTCACGATTCCGGTTGTCAGAATGACGAAGATGAACAGCCCGACGGCCATGATCATGTTGATTTCGGAAAGCCGTTTCACACCCGCATCCAATCCCATCAGGACTGAACCCAGAGCGATGACCGTGATGCCTATGATAAGCAGCACGACGACAGTGTTGGTTGGCTCGATGCCGAACACCTCGTTCAAACCGGCCGCGACCTGCTGTGCGCCAAGGCCGAGTGACGTGGTCAGCCCGAACAATGTCGCGAACACCGCCAGCGTATCGATGGTATGACCCCACCAACCCCAGATGCGCTCACCCAGGATCGGGTAGAATGCCGAGCGCAGGGTCAGCGGCAGACCGAGATTATAGCAGAAGATCGCCAGGGCAAGCCCGACAGCGGCATACACGGCCCAGGCCTCGAGGCCCCAATGGTGTATCGTGCCGACGATGCCGATATATTCGTTGCCCGCTTCATCGATGCCAATCCCGAGGGGGCGCGCATTTCCGTTCTCGGCAAAGTTGTAATACACGGGTTCCAGAACGCCAAAGAACAGGAGGCCGATGCCGATACCGGCGGCGAACATCATCGCTATCCAGCCGGCATAGGAATAGTCGGGCGTGGCGTCCTTGCCGCCGATCCGTACCGAACCGACAGGCAGTACGATAAGGGCCAGACAGAAAAGTGTAATTGCGTTAACCGACAACACCAGAAACCAATCAAACGTGCTTGTCAGCCAGGGTCTCAGCCAGCCGAAAAATTCCGCCGAGGCTTCCTGGTTCGCCAGGGCGATCAGGACAAATCCGGCAATAACGACACTGGAAATGACAAAAACAGGATTGTGTATAT
>JBPCWG010000397.1:0-2999 GCA_051009705.1 Methyloligellaceae bacterium
CAGCGGCATCGTTCGTGGCACTGATGGAAACGGTTGGCGCGCCGCCATTGGGCAGTTCCCACTCGATGTGCAGAAGCGGGGCCCCGGCCTGATCACCATCGAAAGATTCCGCGGTTCTCTTGCCCGATCCGGTGATTTTCAGGGCGAGTGAGTTTTGCGGCGCCCACCCGGATCGGTCAACAATTTCCTGGATTATGGCCGAAAGGTCCGGGGTTTGTTGATCGGCTCCGCTTTCCCCGACAGTATCCCAGGCACCCGGTTGCCAGTTGACCGAGGCCGTGGTGTTCTGACGAGACGAGATATTGTTCGTTTGGCTGGAGAACTGCTGGGCGTTGTCGGTATCCTCTCCGTGGAGGGTCAACGAAGTACCGCCACTTTGTGTCTCATCGGCCTGGAACTGCAGATAAGCATTGGTGATGATCGCGCCTTGAGGGATATCGATATTGTTGAACCGGATCCCGACGATCTGTTCGGCACTTGCTTCAATAAGTTCCAGATCGGAGCTATCGAGATCAATTTTACCTGAGCTTACACGCTCTTCTGCATCGTCAAGGCTGTTCGCCACCTGCACTTCTAATTGAGGCACCTGCATCTCCTGGTTTAACTAAGGCTCACAAAAAACAGAGCCATTCCGCCAATTGCAGCCTTATACCAATCTGGGAAGAAAGAGAATTTATACAATGACTTAGAGCTAACAGTTAAGGTTAATTCAAGTCACTTTGAGCGCGAAACGGGCCGCGATTTCGTTCGCGGCGATCACTCATTTGAATTGTAAACGGTGGAGATCATGATCCCGCCCAGGGGCGAGGGCGCGGCCGAAATTTTATTCCAAAATATCTAGATCGGATGAAAGTACTGGAAGGAAATTTCTATCGTAGAAATAGTAGAGAATTTATTGTCGTAATGATTTGCTCAGAATGTCGGAAACTGGTTTGTACAAATAAGTCAGAACAGACCGGTTTTCTTTTGTCACGAATATATCTGCCGGCATTCCGACTTTTAAGTCATGACTGGGCATGTCCGACCGGTATTTTTCATCAAGTACGACGTCTACATTGAAGTAAGTTTCTCCCGTATTCTTATCCTGAAGCCGATCAGCTCCGACCGTTTTCACGACTCCGGAAAGTTCAGACACCAGAAACCCCTTTAATGATTTCAGGCGAATGCGAGCCGACTGCCCCACTCGGACTTCGTCAATATCAATGGGGCGCACACGTGATCGAAAAATGTGCGGCTCTTTTGAGGGAATAATCGACATCAGTGTTTCACCGGCTTTGGCAACACCGTTGTTTGTATGAATTTTGAGATTGTGCACGTACCCGTCAACAGGTGATACGATTTGCGTTCTGTGCATTCTAATCAGTTCAAAACTCAGTTGCTCGTTCAATTGAGCAATTTTTGCTCGATTTTCTGAAATTTCCGAATACACTTGTTTGCGCCGCTCTTCGTCAATTTCCAGAGATTTCAGTTTTATCTCACTGATCCGGGTCTTTAGTCGGGAAATATCGGCTCTGAATCCACCTGCCTGACCCTCAAGAAGTGCACGCTCACGTTGCATCGAGACCAGTCGTCCTCGAGATGTCAATCCCTTATTATTCAAGCCTTTCAGAATATCAATTTCAGTCTCAATGAGAGAAATTTGTTGCATTGTCGATTTTAGTTTCGCTTCAATACTATTTATTCCCGAAAAGGTTTGTGAAACCTGCTCGGAAAGTTGCTTCTTTTTCTGTTTGGTGGATTCTCTAATGGACAGCAGAAACCTCTGTTGACTTTTAATCGCTCGAGCAACGTTTTCTGAATTTAGAAATTTAAATTGGCTGCGGATGCTGTTGACGCGGGGTAAATTATCTCTTTCACTTACCAGCCTCGATTGCTCTGCAGACAGTTCAATAAGCTGGCTTTCGACAATTCTTAGACGCGCTTTGGATTCCTTATCATCAAGTTGGGCTAAGACAAAACCTTTGGTGACTAAATCTCCCTCTTTCACATTGATCTTATGGATTATGCCGCCTTCTAGATGTTCGATATTTTTCGAACTTCCTTCGGATGTTACTACCCCGCTGGCGATAATCGCGCCGGAAACTTCCGTATTGGCGGACCAACCGCCCAGTCCCAAAATCAGCACAAGCAAAACACCTATTCCTGCAAGTGCATTTGACCTTAGAGATCGTCTGTGATTGTCCAATTTTTCAACCACCATTTGCTGCCACCAGTTGATGTTCATTCTGGGTGTTAAAAAATTTATCTCTGTCGTCGAATTTGACCTGTAACCCATTGTGAAGAACGAGAATTTTATCGACGTTCTTTAGGGCAAATGCCCGATGACTTGCTATGACAATAGTTGAACCCATTTTCCGAAGTAATTGCAATGAATTGGAAAGAGCTTGTTCTCCTCCAGAATCCAAATTCGAATTAGGTTCATCAAGGACGATAAGACGCGGTTTTCTAAAAAACGCTCTCGCTAGCGATATTTTTTGCCGTTGACCTGCAGACAATCTATTTCCTCTGAAACCGACCATCGTGTTGTAACCCAAGGGGAGTTGGATGACCATCTGATGAACATCTGCCATCTGGGCGGCTTCAATGATATCTTCGGAAGTCGCATCCATCGCAAATCTGGAAATGTTTTGGGCTATTGTTCCTGAAAAGAGCGGGAAGTCCTGCGGCACGTACCCCAAATAACCTGACAAATCTTCCCTGTTCCACTGGTCGAACTCTGCGCCGTCAAGTCTGACTTCACCTTCTGTCTCCGGCCACACTCCCAACAGTGAATTCAGAAGAGTTGATTTCCCTGATCCGGAGGAACCTATGACTCCCAGTGTCTGGCCAGGCTGAAGGACAAAATTGATATTCTGCAGAATTGGATTTGATTGACCGGGAGCAAAGCTCGATAATCTTTTTACAGCTAGATGCCCTTTGGGGGCAGCGAGTGAGATTTTTTTATCAGCAATCGTAATTGTCGAGGATAATGTTCTCAGGCGTCTGTAAGAGACGAGGGA
>JBPCWG010000398.1:0-2823 GCA_051009705.1 Methyloligellaceae bacterium
TGCATTAATTGCGACAGCGTAAGTACATGCCAGGAACATTTGAAAGCGGAATCCGGGTCGCAAGATGTTCCAAAATTTTGTCCAAACTCATCGCTTTTCAATCGCTGGCGGGATTGTACCTGAGCGACTGACATATTGGTGACGGACTAACAACTGATCTAATAATCTTCACACCACGATATCCGTCTGGTGCGCGTGATTTATCCAGGGGTTTCTTATTGTCGACTTTCGGTGCGTTGGCACTGATCGTAAAACCTATGCATCTCATCCACCAACGATTTGATAACCTATAAAATTATACTTTCTATCTCTTTTTTCATGGGGTCAGAAATTGGCTTCCCAAAAATTTTCGGACTTTCGTCTCATAATTGAAGTCCAATGCTCCGCTCGCGAAATTTCCGGCTATTTTTCTCAATTTTCGTTTCAGTTTGCCTTATTCACTTCAAATAGAGATGTTCACAATTCTGCAATGAAACAGATCAGGCCATGCGCCCATTGGGCGGTCGGCCAGCGGATTTTTTCGCCAGGTCAATTGTTTGTGTTATCTAGACAGAATTGCAATATGATTTTATAGATCCGGAACAACTCTCCTGGCATTCAGCAAAAATACCATGACGACGGAAATTCAGAAACAATTAGGTGCCCTGCCGTTCACCCATGTCGAAGGCACCGTGAAGTTTATGCTGATTACCAGTCGCACTTCCAAAAACTGGATTATTCCGAAAGGCTGGCCAAAGGAAGAAATAACCGATCACGACCTTGCGGCCCTCGAAGCCTATGAAGAGGCAGGGCTGGGTGGGCAGATTGAACCCAAGCCTATTGGGCATTTCAATGATATAAGAAAATTCGCCAATCATGATGAAGTGCGGCACCGCAGGATCTTCGTGTATCCACTTCTGGTCACATACCATCATATTGACTGGCCGGAGAAAGGTCAGAGGAAACTCGCCTGGCTTGATACCAGACAGGCCGTCAGCCTTGTTACAAATTCCGAACTAGCTTCAATTATATCTGGATTCGATGTCTCCCGGACATCGTTGTCATAAATTCCATAAAGAAATTGAATCTGCCGGCCTATAAATTTATTTCGTATAAAGCTGGTGAATTGTACTTCTGTCCTCAACTGTCATTGTGCAAGTCATTGCCGGTTCGGAACTATCGTTTAACGACAAATTCCAAGAAGATAGTTCACTTTCGGACTCACCGGTTTCGACCACCTTGGCAATATGCATATCAGGTCGAACAACCACAGAGCCGTTGGTTGGCAGTCCGGCTGCAAACGCGGCTTTGGCCGCTTCCCCTTTGACTGAAATATGCGTGCAAGGGCCGGTCCAGTCGGAGATTTCACAAGGTCGCGCCCTGCCGAATTTCAATACAACATAACCGACATTGGCGAGCCACTCATAACTGTTGCCATTGTCCCATTCAAACCACGGGAAGCGATCTCCGGATTGCAGCGAACCGCAGCGGGAACCATCACTCAGGGAACTCTTTCGATAATTGATACGTGTTTGAGAGACCGTCTTGAACATCAGGCGTCTCAGACTTTTAAACGTCAGGCCGATCTTCAGGAATTTTGGAAGTATTTGTGTTCGAAAAAATTGAGGAAACCATCGCTTGGATACCATTATCGAGAAAGCCCGGTCTGTTGTGTGCACGAGTTGAACGCCGAAAGGACGGCGTTCTTCATTGTAGGTATCGAGAATTTCTGGCGCGCACCAGCCATTGACAACACCAGCAAGCTTCCATCCCAGGTTAACGGCATCCCCCAATCCGGTGTTCATGCCCTGGCCACCCGCAGGACTGTGGATGTGCGCCGCATCACCGACCAAAAACGTATTTCCGGAGCGAAAATTATCTACAATGCGATGGTGCACCCGATAGCTGGAATACCACGAATGCCCGGTGATTTTTGCATGTATGCCTATGTTGTTCTCGATATGCTCCCTGATCTCGTCAAAAGAGAATTCATCCGGATTAGAGACCGATGCTGGGAGCACCCCGATCGCACGGAATTGCTGCGGACCGGACATGGGAAAAAATGCCAGGAACTCGCTTCTGTTCATAACCAGCACCAATCCCTGTTTTTCCAGGTCGAGCTGTAAATTGATGTCAGCGACAAAAAACAATTGCTCATTGGTAGCACCGCGAAAAGGCATATCGAGAAAATGCCTCACCAGGCTGCTGGCTCCACCACAGCCTATCAGATAACGACACTCGAATTTCTCTGTCGTACCGTCACTTCGAGACAGCGTGCCCGTATATCCCTTGTCGGATTTATCGACCTCAATAACCTCCGTGCCCCATTGGACCGCTCCACCTTCGGACGTAATGTAGTCCAGGATAAGGGACTCATTTCGTGACTGCTCGAGAATGAACACATAAGGATAGGGACTGAGCCCTGCACCGATTTCCCCAAGGGGGATCAAGCCGCGGAGAGTCCCGTTGATGATCAGTCTTACGTTCTGGGCGACAAAACCCTGCTCTATTGCCTTTGAGGCAATGCCCAGCTGGCGGTATTCTTCCAGTGATCGCGCTTGAACCGCCAGGGCTTTGCTCAGTTCGGTTATCCCTTCTTTCTGATCGACAATGACATGGGCGGCACCATAGCGGCAGAGTTGTGCCGAAAGCATGAGCCCTGTCGGGCCGGCCCCGACGATAAGTATAGGCGATTTGATCATTGGGAACGCTCCCCCATATTGTGGGATCAGTAATCCAAAAAATTCAGATAAAATTGATCGCTTGTCGATGGAAATCCTGTTGCTGTTCCTCTGTCCTTAATGCAGGACTTGGACGAAACTGGGAGCACGGAAAAATTGATAC
>JBPCWG010000399.1:0-4870 GCA_051009705.1 Methyloligellaceae bacterium
GGACACGCTGCTCGATTTGAGCTTCGTCTACGTCACGATTTCGCAATGGGAACGCCAAATTGTCAAAAACCGTCATGGTGTCATAGACAACGGGAAACTGAAACACTTGAGCAATATGACGATCCACCGGCGGGACATGTGTCACATCTACTCCATCGAAATAGACCTGCCCCTGGCTTGGTGATAGCAGTCCGGAAATTATGTTCAGCAAAGTGGTCTTGCCACAGCCGGAAGGTCCGAGCAGTGCATAAGCACCACCATCGTCCCATTCCAGGTCAATTTGCTTAAGTGCATAGTCCTCTTCCGAATGAGGATTGTCATAATAGCTGTGTTTCAGGTTATTTAGAACGATCTTAGCCAATTTGAACCACCTCGATCGAAATTTTTGGGGCAACCGGTGACAGTCTAGTCAACTCTTCAACCAGGACGATAGATGGAGTATTCATTTTTCAATCAGCTCCCCATTCTCGGCGAAGAAAAGGCAACTCTGAACGTCTATGAAAAACGGGACTTCCTCACCAATTTCTATAGACTGCACTCCGTTAGACTGGGAAATCCAGTTCAGGTCGCCATGTGAAAAATGAATAACGCTTTCCGAACCGCTTAGCTCTGCGATCTGGACACGTCCCTTCATTGAAATTCGGTTGTCGTCAGGCTCCGGCGTTACAAGATGGGGGCGAATCCCGACTGTATATGGACCGTCGGCAATTTCGGCAATATCTCCGGATAATGTCCAACTAACGGTATCAGAAAGATCGATTTTGTTTCCTGATTTCACTACTTGCGCGGTATTGAGCGGTGGCTCGGAAAACACTTGTGCGGTTGTGAGGTTATCCGGATGCCTGTAAACACTCGAGGTCGGGCCAAACTGGGTTACTCGACCTTCATGCAAGGCAGCTGTGTGTCCGCCCAGCAATAGTGCTTCAGTTGGTTCCGTCGTCGCATAAACGACAGTACAGTCACGATCCGCAAATAGTTTCGGTAATTCGTCTCTTAGTTCTTCTCTAAGCTTGAAATCAAGGTTGGCCAATGGTTCGTCCAAGAGAACCAAATCAGAATCTTTTACCAGTGCGCGCGCCAGAGCCGTGCGCTGCTGTTGGCCGCCTGAAAGTTCTGCCGGCTTTCGATCAAGCATGGGTGTCAGTTTGAGAAGATCGGCAATCTTCTCTACGCGCAATTTTATTTCTTTACGATCTATGCGGGCAACCCGCAATGAAGAGGCAATATTTTCGAAAACGGAAAAGTTGGGGTAGTTGATAAACTGCTGATAAACCATGGAGACGTTTCTCTTTTGGACAGCGACCCCCGTCACGTTCTGACCGTTGAACCAAATTTCCCCCGAACTTGGGCGATCGAGACCTGCCATGATTTGCATGAGAGTAGTTTTGCCGGACAATGTTGTCCCCAGTAGAATATTAAATCCCTTCTGTACGAGTTCCAAACTGGTATCGTAAATATGTGCTTCCGCACCTACTTTTTTGACAATATTTCGCAGTTCAAGGGTCACAAACTCGGTTCCTGCGTAAGTCTAGAATCGCGCAATTATCAATTTTTGAAAATTAGAAACTCCCGGCAAACAAAGGGAGGCTTGTTTGCCGGGAGTTGAAGAGGAATAGGCCGTATTAGCCTTTTTTCCAACGTTGAATCAGCTCTTCATATTTGATGGTTTCGCCTTTTGGTTTTTCGTTAGCCAGTTTTGCCTTGGCTCCACCTTTTCCAAGCCAGTCTGAAGCGCTTTTCTTTGGATTGAGCCGAGGTCCGCAACCACCATAAATTTTGGCTTTCTTGTCGGCGGATTCCATCCGGGCCATAACCTGATCCATCTCATTGGCGAGACGATCCATGGCTTTTTGCGGAGTAAATGCACCTGAATTCACATCGCCAATATTCTGCCACCAGAGCTGCGCGAGTTTAGGATAGTCTGGAACATTCACACCGGTTGGCGTCCAGTTCACACGGTCCGGTGAACGATAGAACTCAACCAATCCACCCAATTTAGAGGCACGTTTCGTGAATGATTCATGATTGATATCGCTATCACGAATTATAGTCAGACCCACATGGCTTTTCTTGAGAGACACAGTTTTAGAAACTGAGAATTGGGCGTAGAGCCAGGCTGCCTTGCGTCGATCAACTGGTGTAGATTTAAAAAGTGTCCAGCTGCCGGCGTCCTGATAACCAAGCTTCTGACCTTTTTCCCAATACGGCCCATGAGGAGAAGGAGCCATTCTCCAGAGCGGTGTGCCCTGATCATCAACGGTGTTGTTTCCGGAACTTTTCGGAGCAACCATCGACGCGGTAAATGCCGTGTACCAGAAAATCTGCTGTGCGACATTACCTTGGCTTAGAGCAGGAAGGGACTGGTAAAAGTCATAGTCGGCGGATCCAGGAGGGGCGTACTTTCGAAGCCACTCATCCCATTTTCGAATAGCATAAACAGCGGCCGGACCATTAGCTCCCCCACCTCTCTCGACAGAAGCACCTTTCGGATTGCAACTATTGTCATCCATCCGAATACCCCACTCATCAATGGGACGGCCATTTGGCAGACCTTTGGATCCCGCACCTGCCATTGAAAGCCAGGCATCAGTCATTCGCCAACCTAAATCCGGAGCCCTTTTGCCGTAGTCCATATGACCGTAAACACGGACGCCCTTGATTTCCTTCACATCATTGGTGAAAAATTCTGCAATATCTTCATAGGCGGACCAGTTTACCGGTACACCAAGCTCGTATCCGTATTTTGCCTTGAAACGCTTTTTCAAATCAGGTCTGTCGAACCAGTCCTTGCGGAACCAATACAGATTGGCAAATTGCTGATCAGGAAGCTGATAAAGTTTCCCATCGGGACCTGTTGTGAAGGACTTTCCAATAAAGTCATCGACATCCAGAGTTGGCAGAGTAACGTCTTTACCGTCCCCATTCATCCAATCCGTAAGATTTACAGCTAATTGAAGACGCGAATGAGTTCCGATCAGGTCGGAATCGTTGATATAGGCATCGTAGAGATTCCGCTTGGTCTGCATCTGGGTTTGAACAGCTTGTACAACCTCGCCCTCACCAAGAAGCTGATGATTGACCTTGATACCGGTTATTTCCTCGAAAGCCTTGGTCAGAGTTTTAGATTCATACTCATGTGTCGGAATAGTTTCGGAAAGCACATTGATTTCCATACCTTTGAAGGGTTCCGCAGCTTTGATGAACCATTCCAGCTCTTTCATCTGCTGATCTTTTGTCAGAGTTGACAGGCTAAATTCCCCATCCACCCAACGTTTCGCGGCCTCCATGTCGGCGAAACTTGGCGTTGCCAAGCTCAACGCCATCGTTGAAGCAACGATGGTCGCAATTTTAATTCTCATTATAAATTCCTCCCAAATGGAATTGCACACTTTTAAAATTGAAGATTTCAAGAGTTAAATGAAAAAAAAAGAAAGTCAAATGAAAATTAACCATTTGAAATTTGCTCAGATTTGCACTTTAGTATGAGATATTCGACAAAGTTATTGGATTGCAAATGGAACCAAGTACGCCTCGGCAATTGGATATAGTGTCCCTGGCCAAGAAAGACGGTCGCGTAAGCGTTGACGGTCTTGCGGAACAATTTCAAGTCACACCTCAAACTATACGCAAAGACCTGAATGAACTGGTAGACCGGGGCTTATTGCACCGGTTTCATGGTGGCGCTGTTATTGCCTCTGGCGTTGCGAATGTCAGCTATGAGGCGCGTCGCCTGATCGCCCCTGAAGAGAAGAAAAGTATCGGTGTATGTGCGGCGCGACTGATCCCGAACAATTCCTCCATTCTCATCAATATAGGTACCACGACCGAACAGGTGGCAACTGCACTTCGTTTTCACACCGGCATGATGGCCATTACAAATAATATACATGTTATCAATATCTTAGGTGGATTTCCCGAATTCGAACTGGTGGTCGCTGGCGGCGTTGTCCGTCAATCGGACCTAGGAGTTCTCGGAGAAGCTGCGATGGATTTTATCCGACAATTCCATGTCGACATAGCGGTTGTCGGAGCTTCAGCCATAGGCAATGACGGGACACTTCTCGATTACGACTATCGCGAAGTCAAAGTCTCCAAAGCAATCATTGAATGCGCTCGATACAGTATTCTTGTCGCGGATAGTACCAAATACAGTCGAAATGCTCCGGTCCGCATTGGCCATCTCTCGGATATCGACACATTCGTCACCAACACCCGACCACCTGAAAACATTGAACGCATTTGTGATGAGAGCGACGTTAAATTGAAAATCGCTGATCCGACTTGATTTTTCGAATTATTTTCGTAAGTTTTCTTTTGTTGACGAATTCGATGAATTTGGATTGTACTTTACTATAATCTGGTTTTGATCAGGCTAGGCAAGTTTGAGGGTATTCGGTTTCTATGTTCGATATTGCGGTGATTGGCGGAGGGATCAATGGTTGCGGAATTGCACGAGATGCCGCGGGTCGCGGTCTTTCCGTTTATCTTGCCGAACAGAACGATCTGGCCTCCGGGACATCTTCGGGATCGACAAAACTTATTCACGGTGGTCTGCGCTATCTCGAACATTATGAATTTCGCCTCGTCCGGGAATCCCTGATCGAAAGGGAGATCCTCTGGGCTCTTGCCCCTCACATCATCCGCCCGCTCCGCTTTGTTTTACCGCACCACGCGGATTTGCGTCCGGCCTGGATGTTGCGGCTGGGCCTTTTCCTTTATGACCATATTGGCGGACGTAAGAAACTACCCCCGACACGAACAATCAACATGACAAAAGATCCGATCGCCGAGGATCTCAAATCCGACTATCGCAAAGCCTTTGAATATTCCGATTGCTGGGTTGAAGATTCTCGCCTGGTCGTTCTCAATG
>JBPCWG010000400.1:0-4815 GCA_051009705.1 Methyloligellaceae bacterium
GCATAATTGCCACCCGTCCAGATATCGTTCCCACATAAGGAAAGGGCGAACGACGGGTCTGCGACATCGTCACGTTCATGTCGTTTGCGTCAACCGAAAAATCAGACGTATCGATGCCCGCATCGCATGGCGCCAGCACCGGGCCAAGTGGCTCAGCCGCATGCGCGCCGGCCGAACATACAGATCACGCTAATATCAGTCGCCTTCACAACAGGTTCAGACCGGGAGATTTCAATTTCTCCCGGTCGTTTCTTGCACGCCATGACGGAACGGGTTCCAATGAGATCTAACAACCCGGAGTTTCCGCTTAACGGCTAATCTGACGGTCCAGCCATTTACCGATGCGCAGCACACGGGCGTCGTCGAAGCGCCTGGCGATGATCTGAAATCCCATGGGCATACCATCGACCTGCAGGTGCGGCATGTTCAGCGCCGGCACACCAAGATAGGTCCACAGACCGTTGAAAATGGGATTGCCTGTCGTCTCCAGCCCTTTCGGTGCCGGTCCCGTCGCCGACAAGGCCAGCAGGGCATCATAGTCCGCAAACAGGGGATCGAGGGCCCGGTTCAGCTCCTCGCGCCGGAGCCTCGCATGGATATAATCTGTCGCCAGGATGGATCGCCCTTCAACAATACGCTCACTCAGGAGTGAACTCAAATCTTCCTCATGTCGATCCCGGAGCGGCCCGTAATGGGTCGCAATATCCGCCATGTGCACTTGCCGGTGCAGTTCGAGGATATTGGCAAAATCATCGGGAAGCTCGATCGTGGTGCAAACGCCCCCAAGATGCGCGCAATAATCTTCCATGGCAGCAACAGCACCGGCTTCGGCAAACTCCCATGCCGGTGTTTTTACAAACGCCAGTTTTGGTGATTTCGGTTCCTGCTCCTGAACAAATTGCAGATAAGAAGGTTTGCTGCGAAGGACGCTGTCGGCATCGCCGGAATCATAAAAGGCGATCTGATCCAGAAGCATGGCGATATCGTCGATGCTCCGGGACATGGGACCCACCGTGTCAAGCTCCGTCGACTGGCAGAGCACACCGGTACGCGGCACCAGGCCGAATGTGGGCTTCAAACCGTAAACTCCACAGAAAGCGGCCGGGCGAATGATCGATCCGCCGGTTTGCGTGCCCACTGACATTGGAATCATATTGGCCGCGACCCCTGCCGCCGATCCGCTCGACGAGCCACCGGGTGTGTGATTCGGATTGTGGGGATTGCGTGTCTTGCCTGGTGAAAAAACCGCCAGTTCGGTGGTCACAGTCTTACCCATGATCACCGCCCCGGCCTGGCGCAGACCGGCCACCAGAGCCGCATCCTTCTCGGGACAACGCCCGGCAAAAATCGGCGATCCGTTTTCCGTCGGCATGTCGGCGGTATCGATAATATCCTTGATACCCACGGGCACGCCATGCAACGGCCCCGTGCCGCTGCCGTCATTCAGACGGGCGTCGGCCGCGTCGGCCTGATTGCGGGCATAGTCCGGGTCAAAAAACTCCCAGGCACCGATCTCATCTTCGAGGCTTTCAATCCGCTGAATACAGGCTTCCACCAGATCGCGAGAGGTTAATCTGCCGGCCCTGATTTTTTCGGCAGCTTCAACGCCTGTCAATTCCGTCAGTTCTTTATCCATATGTTCCACCTGATGCCCGAGATTCTGCCGCGGCGAAGTTTAGCTCTTGCCCGTTTACCTTGCCAGTTCCAAATTCGGCGCTTTGCCTGCTGCCGTTTCCACCAGCGATTGGCACCTTATGCCCTCGCCAGCTCCTTCGCACTGGAAATTGGTGCAGTAGCTGAACGACAGACGTCGTTCACGGTCACAAAATCCCAGCGCCCCGCCGGAACCCAGGTGTCCGAAGGCTTCTATATTTTCACCCATGGGTATATGCGGCGGGCTGTTATGCATGAATCCAAGCCCCATGCGGAGAGGCCAGCCGGTCATGGCGCACGTGCCCTGCCATTGCCGGTGCGACAGCCGCTCCACGGCTTCCCGGCTCAGCAATCGCACCCCATCGACTTCCCCGTCATTGGCGAGCATCGCGTATATTTTGGCCACAGCCCGAGCATTGCCATGACCGCCAAACGATGGAAGCTCGCCACGGCGGATTTCATCGCAATTCAATAGGTCCTCAGTGTCCGGCTTTCCCGACCAGGCCCGGTTCAGGTTCGAGCCGGGGCGGGCGCCTATTGCCCAGAATGTGTTTTCCGGGTTGAGGTGCATCGGCGCGATACGGTCGAATTCGTCATCCGTAACGCCTATGGCATAGTCCACACCCAGGGGTCCTGCGATCTCGCTGCGAATAAACTGGCCGATGGTTTTGCCACTGATGTTGCGCACGATCTCCCCGAGAATAAAGCCGATATTGATGGAGTTATAGGCGCCTTGGGTTTCAACTGCCCAGGCCGGTTCCTGCCGTGCAATGGCGGCGCATTGTGCAGGGTAGTCGAACCAGTCCCCAGGTTGGGCACTGTCGGAAAATATCACCCCACACTGGTGACCGAGGACATGGCGTACCAGAACCCGGTCCTTGCCGTTCTGGGCAAATTCCGGCCAGTAATCAGCCACCGGTTTTGACAGATCAACCTCGCCGCGATCCGCCAGTATGTGAACGGACAGCGCGCAGATAGACTTGGCCACGGAATTCATCAGGACGATGGTATCCTCCGTCCAGGGTTGCTGGCGCGCTTCATCGCGAAATCCACCCCACAAATCGACGACTTTTTCACCTTCCCTGTACACGCAAACCGCCGCGCCTATTTCCTGCCGGCGGGTGAAGTTCTCGTGAAAGGTCTCTTCGACGGCGGCGAAGGCGGGATCTGCAAATCCTGAAATAACTGGTGATGCGTCAGTCATTGTCCTAAAATATCTCCTTGTGGAATCCTCGGGCAGATCGGGATTGATACCGAAACCATTTCAACCGAATTCAATCAGAGATACCAGAAAAATTTTGAATCACACGACCGGCTACAGAGCTAAAGCGGAGGACCGACGAATTTTTGTCCATAGCCGGCTGCAATCTTCGCCATCATATCAGGCGTCAATTCACCATTTTGTTCGACTTCGTGGAATGCCCGAAACATGTCCTCCGCTGCGCCGGCCGGTGAAAATATATATCGTAAGCGACCCGCACGATCACCGATATTTTTGAATGCATGGACTGCCTTCCTGGGGACGAAGGCCACATCCCCCGGCCCTGCCTGATGTAGTTCTCCCTCGATTTCAAACAGGAACGTCCCCTCGATGACCATGAAACACTCATCCTGATTTTCGTGAATATGTCGGGGGGGACCTATGCCGGGCTCCACCCGGTCTTCAAACAGGGCAAACCTGCCATCGGTGGTGCTACCGGGAACAAGAAATGTCAATTCAATGGCACCGGGAAATGTCAGACATTCACCCTTCCCCTCGGGAACGAACAGGCGTTTCATAGCCGTTCCTCCTTCACTGTTTTTTCAAGATCCTTTCTTTGGAGGTGACAGGCACCGAAGTCGCCATCTGTGATCAGTCGAAATTCCGTGTCCTCGTCAATTCTTGTGGCCCTATCGGGATCGCAAATTCGAATTCCCCGAAGATCAAGTCGCTGAACAGGAAGCATTACTTGGACCTCCTCTATATCATTTTTGACAAAACATCATGCTCCGGCTTGTCGAAGTACCGGTGTTTCAAGGCACCGACGACATGGGCGGCGACGATTGCCGCCATCCCATAGGCTGCATATTTATGAATTGTGATAAATATCTTGGTGGTGTCGTAGTTCTTGGCCACAGGGGCGAGGGGCAATTCGACACCGAAGAACCAGATGGTGTTCAAGGGTGGAATGCCGGGCAATTCGGGCAGGGCGGAACTGGCAACATATCCCGCAAGCGGGACAACCAGCATGCCGACATAGAGAAGGAGCTGTGCAATCTGCGCACCCCGTCGCTCGTACCATGAAATAGATTTCGGCAGTTCCGGTATCCGCGATGAGAGCCGGGTCACGAGCCGGGAAATGACCAGCAGAAACGCCACCACCCCAAAGGCCCGGTGCCAGGGATAGAGGGTCCACTTGCCGGGGTCCTCAAGGGGTATCTCGTGAATATAGAGACCGAGTGCAAACAAACCGATCAGCAGGACCGCCATGGACCAGTGAAGAAATCTCAGGGCCGCCGGAAATTTCGCAGGGTTCCGACCCGGGCCATCACGGACTTCACTCTGTGCTGCATGCGTCATTGGTCCACTCCTCTACTCTCGTTTGTCTGATTTCCCGGCAATGATAAAGTTTCCTCATCAGAAAAGAATAATCAGCTGTTCTTACCCGGGAGAAGCTGGGGTATCAGCCATGCCACCCCGTGTTCACCCGCTATGAAAATCGTATGCGATCAAACTAAATTACATGCTGACGATCATTAATACCTTTAAATGAAATAGATATTTTCCAAATACGGCATAATCGATGGTATATTTCAGCCGAGGGACCGTATCAGCACCATCACAGCCCTCACTTTGGCAAACCACAAAACCGCGTCCTCAACCGGCGAATTTAATGCTCGAATTTGGAGAATCCGTATGGCTTCCCGAAGTGCCAATATTCTCTCTGGTATAGAAACATTTGTCACCCTGGTGAATACGGGCAGTTTTACCAACGCAGCCCAATCCATTGGCAAATCCGCTTCATTTGTCAGCAAGGAAATATCCCGTCTTGAAGATCGCCTGGGAATTCGGCTCTTAAACCGTACGACCCGCTCCCTGACGCTCACCGATATGGGCGCGCTCTATTTCGAACAATGTCGTCACATTATCGCCGGCGCAGTTGCGGCCGAACAGAGTATCAT
>JBPCWG010000401.1:0-13051 GCA_051009705.1 Methyloligellaceae bacterium
CTTTCGAAAGTCATGGTCCGGCGTAAAGCGGGTTGAACGCGGTGACCCGGATCGGTTGCGACCAGGGGGCAGGATTTGCTGCACATTGAGGTTCTTAAGTGCCCTGGCCGGTCTGGGCCCTGTGCAGCAAATAATGATCCGCAAGAACCAGAGCCATCATGGCCTCGCCAACGGGAACGCCGCGAATGCCGACACATGGATCATGCCGGCCCTTGGTGACGATCTCTGTTTCCCTGCCGTCGATGTCTATGGTTTTCCGTGGCGTCAGGATCGAGGATGTCGGTTTGACGGCAAAACGTGCCACGATTGGTTGGCCGGTGGAGATACCGCCAAGTATGCCTCCGGCCTGGTTCGACAGAAATTTCGGATTTCCATCGGCGCCGGCACGAATTTCGTCCGCATTTTCTTCGCCGCTGAGTTCGGCGGCCCGGAAGCCGGCGCCGATCTCCACACCCTTGACGGCATTGATGCTCATCATGGCTGCAGCGATATCCTGGTCCAGCTTGGCATAGACAGGGGCTCCGAAACCCGCTGGAATGCCTTCGGCAACGACTTCGATCACCGCTCCTGTGGAGGATCCGGATTTTCGGATTTCATCAAGGAATCCCGCCCATTTCTGCACGCTGTCCTTGTCCGGGCAGAAAAAGGGATTACTGTCCACCTCGTCCCAGTTCCAGTTCGAGCGGTCGATCTTGTGCGGTCCCATTTGCACAAGAGCTGCTTTAACGAACATGTTCGGAACAATTTTCCGGGCGATACCCCCGGCGGCAACACGCATCGCCGTTTCCCGGGCAGAAGACCGCCCGCCGCCGCGATAATCCCGGAAACCGTATTTCCGGTGATAGGTGAAATCCGCATGTCCCGGACGGAATTTTTTTTTAATGTCGGAATAGTCTTTTGATCGCTGGTCGACATTTTCGATCATCAGGGAGATGGGCGCGCCCGTCGTTCTCTGGCCATCCGTATCTGCATCCTGGAAAACGCCGGACAGGATCCGGACCTGATCCGGTGCCCGTCGTTGTGTCGTATATTTGGATTGTCCCGGCCGGCGGCGGTCGAGCCAGTGCTGTAATTCCGCTTCCTCAATAGCAATCCCTGGTGGGCAACCGTCGACGACACAGCCGATGGCCGGCCCGTGGCTTTCGCCCCAGGTGGATATTCGCAATATGTGACCAAAGCTGTTTAAGGACATCGTTCGCCATCCCATCCAATTGAATCTGTTTTAGCCAACGGTTGCGAGAGCGTCAAACTGTGCCCGTGAAGTAACCCTGTCATCCCGTCCACGCCCTGTTCGGCTCCAGCTCTACTCGATCCATTCAAAGTCGCCGTTTGAGATTTTCAGGATTTTGTCCTGGGGTGTCTCCAGGCGCGGAATTTCCGCAGCATCCATCGGACGGATCAATCCCCGCAGGCAGCGGCTGACTCCCCCATGGGCGACAACCACGAAGTTTCGGTCAACTGTATGCCACCATCGGGCAACACGTTCTGACAGAAGTTCATAGCTTTCGCCCCCCGGCGGTTTATAGCTCCACCGGTCACTCCTGTAACCTTTGACAACATCCGGTGCCAGTTCCTTGAGTTCGGCCCAGGTCCGTCCCTCGAACATGCCAAACTCGATTTCCCGTAAATCGTCATGCAGCCTGTAGTCTGCGGAAGCCAGGCCCATTTCATCGCGAATAATCTCAAGGGTTTCGCGGGCACGGATCAGAGGACTGGACACGAAAGGCCAGGCTTCAGGATCGGAAATCAGGGTCCGCAGAAGCTGACCGTTTTTCCGTGCCTGGGCACGACCGAAATCATTCAGGGGAATATCCTGATTGCCTTGAAACCGGTGTTCCGCATTCCAGTCGGTCTGACCGTGACGGACGAAATAAACAACGCGATCAGTTTGGGACAAAGCCTAGTCCTTGACGACGGAAATGTCCGGCGCGTCCTCGTTCTTCATGCCCTGGATATGGTAACCGGCATCCACATGATGCACTTCGCCGGTGACACCACTCGACAGATCCGAGAGGAGGTAGAGGCCGGCACGGCCCACATCTTCCGTGGAAACAGTGCGCCTGAGCGCCGAATTATATTCGTTCCATTTCAGGATGTATCGAAAATCCGCAATGCCCGAGGCTGCGAGGGTTTTTATGGGACCGGCGGAAATCGCGTTCACGCGAATGTCCTGGGGCCCGAGATCTGCAGCGAGATAGCGGACACTGGCTTCAAGAGCGGCCTTTGCCACACCCATCACATTGTAGTGAGGCATGACTTTTTCAGCACCATAATAGGTCAGGGTCAGAATTGAACCGCCATCGGTCATGAGTTTTTCGGCCCGCTGGGACAGCGCCGTCAGGGAATAGCACGAGATATTCAGAGTTTTGTTGAAATTATCTTCCGTGGTTTCCACATAGCGGCCATCGAGCTGATCCTTGTCAGAAAAGGCAATCGCATGTACGAGGAAATCGAGGGTCCCCCAGTTTTCCTTAAGGGTTTCGAATACATTGTCCATGCTTGCGGCATCAGTGACGTCGCAAGGCAGAACCATATCCGAACCGATGCCGTTAGCCAGGGGAACGACACGTTTTTGCAACGCTTCCCCCTGATAGGTAAACGCCAGCTCAGCCCCGTGCTCATGGCAGGTCTTGGCAATCCCCCACGCGATGGAACGCGCGTTCGCGACGCCCATGATCAGGCCCCGCTTATTTTTCATTAATTGCGTCATTTCAATTTAGAAATATCCCAAGAGCAAAAGAAGGTATCTTGAAAAAGTGCGGCTCTTTAAATTAGCTCAGCAAATTGCTTCTACCGCAAAAATTGATGTGAGAGTAGTTAATTTGCGAGATTTTGAGAGAAATGACGAGCGAAAATCCGGAGAATTAGAAGAATTCTGAAACAATTCGTGATCCAAGCCCATTCTCGGGCGTCGCAGTACAGTTTATTGGCGATTTGACACGGATGCGCGGCAATTCTCACTAGCGACTTAGGAGGAGAACAGCCAGTCACCATTGTGATTACGGCAGGCAATTCCCTCAATTTGCTTGATATAGTCGCCGAGGCTCAGGGCATAGACGATATGCCGGCAGATCTGCCCATGGGAATCCCGAAACACGCTGGTCGGTTTAACCATACCTTTCAGGAAACTTTCTGTCCGCTGCCAGAAATAGGTAACGCCGTCGGGTACTTCATTGAGAGCATCATTCAGCGCCATCAGCGCTGTTTCATAGTCGGTTTCGGTAAGATTTTGCTTTAATTCCCAGACCGTCGGTGCTGCTAGATCCGCCTGTTGTTCCGCATCAACGACAATTACAGGATCATCTGAGGCCAATATCGACTGTTTCAGACCTTCAATTCGGTGCAGGTCATCCGCAACTGACGGTGTTTTTGCGAAGGTTAAGAGAAAAAGGGATAGAACAACCGCAAACGGCGAAATATACTCTCGTCGAACGAACGTACACATTACGCAATACTCTCCTAAAGGCCCTCAATAGAGCCCTTTAACTGATACGAGGGAGAGTGTGCCTGCGAACCATGATTAAATCGTAAACACTGTGTTGAATTGGTGTTTCGTTAATCAAATATGAATGGAATGACATCGACTTTTCAGAATTGCAGTCTTTGCAATATCGATTTTCGAATTTGATTTTTCGGAGTTATTAATGTCCAAGAAAGTTCCCGAGGGATTTTACAAGGGTCCACAGGCGGAAGAATTTGCAGAGGTTTCCGAACCCTTTACACTGTTCGCGGAATGGTTCGAGGAGGCCAAAGCTCACGAACCCAACGATGCAAATGCCATGTCTCTGGCGACGGTGGATAGTGACGGGTTGCCAAATGTACGCATGGTTCTGTGCAAGGACGCCGGTGCTGAGGGATTCGTTTTTTATACCAATCTGAGCAGCGCCAAGGGAATTGAACTCACTTCCCAGGCGAAAGCGGCGCTCTGCTTTCACTGGAAGAGCCTGCGACGGCAAGTGCGGGTCCGAGGACATGTGGAAGCTGTCAGTGACGACGAAGCGGATGCCTATTATGCAACCCGTTCCCGTGGCAGTCAGCTCGGGGCCTGGGCATCAAAGCAATCGCAACCTCTGGAAAGTCGTTTCGCCCTGGAAAAACGCGTGGCTGCTGTGACCGCCCGCTATCCCCTTGGCAAAGTTCCACGACCGGAGTTCTGGTCGGGTTTCCGGTTGCATCCTTTGGAAATTGAATTCTGGCATGATCGCCCCTTCCGCCTGCACGAACGGGTGCAGTTCACGAGAACTGCGCCTGAGGTCGATTGGTCGCGTCGCCGCCTTTTTCCCTAGGGAATTTCGATTCCCGGGGGTAGACTGCGCAAACGAACAATCTATCTTTCTTGTTACGCAAGGGTGACGCCCTGTGTTTTCAACAACATATAATTTTGGCAATATTTGAAAATGACAACAAAGCCCAATGCGGAACGATCCACTCTCATTCTGACCGGTGCCAGTCGTGGCATCGGCCATGCCACGGTGAAACGTTTTTCAAGTGCCGGGTGGCGCGTCATCACTTGTTCCCGTCACCCCTTTCCCGAGAACTGTCCCTGGGAAGCGGGTCCAGAAGACCATATTCAGGTGGATCTTGCCGACAAGGACAATACGCTGGAAGCGATTCGGGAAATGCGGGAACGCCTCAGGGATCAGAACTCCCGCCTCGATGCGCTGGTGAACAATGCGGCGATTTCACCCAAGGATGAGGACGGCAATCGCCTGGGAAGTATCCAGACGCCGGCCGACGATTGGCAAAAGGTTTTTCAGGTCAATTTTTTCGCTCCTATCCTCCTCGCCCGCGGACTGATCGAGGAGCTTAAAACGTCCGGCGGAACCGTCGTCAATATTACGTCCATCGCCGGTAGCCGCGTCCATCCTTTCGCCGGATCGGCCTATGCCACATCGAAAGCGGCCCTTGCCAGCCTCACCCGTGAGATGGCCGCCGATTTCGGACCCGAGGGAATTCGAGTCAATGCCATTTCACCGGGAGAAATCGATACCGCGATCCTGTCCCCGGGGACGGACAAGATCGTGGAACAGATTCCCCTGCGCCGGCTCGGTTCACCGGAAGAGGTGGCTAAGGCCATTTATTTCCTATGCACGGACCAGTCGAGTTATGTTAACGGCGCAGAACTGCACATCAACGGGGGACAGCACGTTTGAGAAAACGTTTCTTCCGGCATGTTCCCGGTGCTCTGCTATCTCTGGCTTTACTGTTATCCGCTTCCGGTCCGTCCGCGGCCCAGTCCTGGCAACTCACCCTGTTGAAGCTTGAGGGTCCGCCAAGTCATCTTTTCCTGAACAAACGGTTGAAGGGGCTGAAGCGGGTTTATGTCCAGGTTAAAAAAGGAAACTGGTTCCGTCTCAATCCCTGTGACGGAAACTGGTGCACGGAGAAACGCAATTTCAAACCCGGCAAACCTTATATTCCGCGTGGTGCTCTGCCTGACGGCGTGGTTGCGCGCGGCAACAAGAATATTCGTGCTGCCTGGCTGACATCTCCGACGCGACGGTACGGTCACGGTGTCCTCGGGGATACCTTAGAGGCCGGTGGCCTGATCGTGCGCAATAAGACCCAGGACATTACAAAATTCGTCCTCGATCAGAGATCCGTTTTCGAGGACTTGCGCGTTCGTCTTGCAGATCTCGACAAGGACGGCGACGATGAGATTATCGTCGTTCGCAGCTATCTGAAACGCGGGGCAGCCCTTTCCGTGCTGGAATTCGGTCAGGGCGGTATCGCGGTCGGTGCGGAAACCAAACCCATCGGTCGTTCCAACCGATGGCTCAATCCTGCCGGCATTGCTGATTTCGACGGCGATGGAACTCTTGAAGTGGCTATCGTCGTCACGCCCCATATTGGCGGCCGTCTGGAATTCTGGCAGTACGAGAATAAGAAACTGCGCCGGGAAATATCTCTCAAGGGATTCTCAAATCACTTTATCGGCTCTCGAATTCAGGCCATGAGTACCATTGCTGATTTCGATCTCGATAAAATTCCCGATCTCGCCATTCCCGATGCCAAACGGCGGGCCATTCGCATCATAAGTTTCGCCGAAGGCAAAGTCGCCGAGCCGGTGCGCATGTTTCTCCCGGCAAAAGTCGTGACCGAGCTGATCTCTGTAAAGCCCTTGGGTGCTGATCGCCCTGTCATCCTCGCCGGATTGGAGAACAGGCAGCTGGCAATCGTCCATTTCGGTGTACTGCCCGCAGGATTGCAAAAACAGAAATCTTTGTTCGACCGCTAACCGGCTGCTTTGCAATTTCTAGTTCTGAATTCCTGATGTTTTAAGCCAAGCCTTTGTCCGCTCCAAGGCCCTCTCGACAGCATTGAAAAGCTCGTGAATTTCGTCTTCGGTGATGATCAGGGGCGGGCAGAAACCGATGCTGTCGCCAAGAGGCCTCAGGATAACACCTTCCTCCCGGCAATAGGCGGCCGCCTTGGCGCCGATTCTGTGGCTTGGGTCGAAAGATTGTCTGCGGCCTTTGTCAGCAACAATCTCCGCCGCACCGATGAGACCGATACCGCGGGTTTCGCCGATGAGCTCATGATCTGCAAGCCGGTGGAGTCTCTCCAGGAAGGGCGCGGAAACAGTCCGCACATGGCCGGGTATGTTTTCTCGTTCATAGATTTCCAGGGTCTTGAGGCCGATGGCTGTCGCCAGCGGGTGGCCGGAATATGTGAAGCCGTGTCCCAGGGTTCCGATCTTCTCGCTTTGACCGAGCATGGCCTGATACATGTCTTCATTGACCGTCAGAGCGCCAAGAGGCGCATAGGCCGAGGTTATGGCCTTGGCGATAGTTATACTGTCGGGCTCCATGTCGTATGTCAGGCTGCCAAAGGCTTCTCCAGTGCGATGAAATCCACAGATAACCTCGTCGGCGATAAACAGGATGTCATGGGCATCGAGAACTTTTTTGATTTCCCGAAAATAATTTTCGGGTGGCAGGATCACCCCGCCGGCCCCCATGATCGGTTCGGCGATGAACCCGGCAATGGTCTCCGGTCCTTCCTCCTGGATGAGGGCCTCCAGATTTTGCGCCATGCGACTGGAGAAATCCGCCTCGCTCTCACCCTCTTCGGAAAAGTGATAGTAATGGGGGCAGTCGGTATGAACTATCCCGGCGATGGGCAGATCGAAATCGGTATGATTGGCCGGTAATCCGGTGAGGCTTGCCGATGCCACGGTAACCCCGTGATAGCCCTTGAGGCGGGAGATTATTTTTTTCTTTTCCGGTTTGCCGCGGGCATTGTTGTAGTACCAGAGCAGCTTGACCTGGGTGTCGTTGGCTTCGGATCCGGAGCTTGTGAAAAATACCTTGGACGCCGGCGCCGGCGACATTTCCTTGATTTTCTCTGCCAGTTCAATAGCGCTTTCGTGGCTGCGGCTGGCAAACAAATGGGTGTAGGAGAGGTTGGAAATCTGATCCCGGGCGGTCTCGGCAATCTCTTCATTGCCAAATCCGAGAGAGGCACACCAGAGTCCGCTCATGCCTTCTATATAAGATTTCCCGTGCTGGTCGTAAACACGGATACCTTTCGCTTTTTCAATGATTATAGGACCGCTCTGGCGATGGACTGCAAGATTTGTATAGGGGTGAACAAGCGTTTCAATGTCGCGCATATCCGTATTTGACAAAGGAGCCATCATGTTCTCCGTTCTTTGAGTTCCGGTACGATCCCAACCGGTCTGAGAAAAGTTGAACAAATCACGATTTCCCGGAGTTGGCTGCAGATTGGAAAACCCTTTTTATTCATTTCAAATTCCGACCATCATCCTTTATTACAGTGTTTGCAAGCGTCTTGAAAGATCGTGAAATGCGAAATTTAGGCCTGACCCAATATCGGGAATTCCTACTATGGGTGATCCGAAGCTTCGCTTGTCTTCCAGGGTTAAATCCGGATTGATCAACCGCGAGTGATATTCAGAGGGCTAAGCCGGGCGGATAGATGGCATACAGAGTGGCAAAGTCAAATTCTCAACAGGCGGCCTGGGGGTTGCGCATCTCGCTGTTTGCCATTCAATTACTGATCCTGACATGGTTGCTGCACAGATTTGCCTCTCTCTATACACCGGCGGCGATTAATCTGGTGGGATTTATCATCCTGAGTGCCCTGATTGCTCTACTTTTATCATCCTGGGGTCTCTTCCGTATTTGGAATCGCGGCCAGCTGGGACTCGGCAAAGCGATCGCGGGGATCCTGATAAGTTTGATCATCATCCTTTTGCCCGTGTCCCAGGTACCGCAGGCCTGGAATCTTCCCGGCATCAACGATATTACTACCGATATCGCCAGTCCGCCCTCATTTCAAACGCTTGCCAGCGCCCGGCCAAATGGCGCTAACTCGACATTTTATCCGGGTACGCAATTTGCCGAGGCCCAGGTCCAGGCTTATCCCTATATCCGTCCGGTACAGCTCAACATTCCGGCGAAGACGACATTTGAGGTCGTGCAAAAAGTGGTCAAAAAGCTCGGCTGGCGGATTGTCACGACCCAGGTGCCGACGAGTGACGGCCGGCCGGGAAGGATCGAAGCCGTGGACAAGACCCTGATTGTTGGTTTTGTCGACGATGTTTCTATACGTGTCCGGGGTGTCGGCAACCAGTCGCGCATTGACATTCGTTCCGCCTCGCGTTTTGGCAGTCATGATCTCGGGCGCAATGCCTACCGCATCAACCTGCTTATTAGTGAAATCAATGATGCCATTGAAACAGGTGAAATCATTCCACAGGCCCGTCCGCGCAACCGACGATAAACGGCTGGCCTATTTCCGGCTGGTAGCTAGGATTTCCTGAATACGGATGTCATTGTGACAGAACCTTCTGTCATGATTTTATTGAGTTCCACCAGGCGAATAAGATGTGCCTTGACCGATTGTTCCGCCGCCCGCCGCAGGCTCTCATCGAGATCCGGGTAAATGGCATCGGTTATTGTCGCCACGCTTTCCATTCCGGTTTCCACAGTGTCGAGGATTGCCTTTTCGCGCATGCCCCGATGCAGAAGGTAAGCTTTCACGACACGTCTGGGACGCTGGATTCTTCCTCCGTGTCCCGGGAAGTACAGATCATCGTCACGGGCTAGAAGCGTTTCCAGCGACCTGATGTAAGCGCTCATGGAGCCTTCCGGGGGAGATATGGAGCTCGTGTTCCACGACATTACATGATCGCCGGAAAAAACCAGGCCCGTGTTCCTCATTTCGAGGCAGATATGGTCCGGCGCATGGCCGGGAGTATGGATGGCCTGCAGGGCCCAGCCGTTGCCTTCAACCACATCACCATCTTCGAGCTCGACTTCCGGAACAATATTCCCATGATAACTGGATTCTTCCGCCTGCCAGCCGGGGACGTGGGCCATTATCCGGTGCGTGGGCCTGAAGGAGCAGATTTTGGCGCCCGTAACCTGTTTCAGATTCTCGACACCGTCCGCGTGATCCCGGTGTGAGTGAGTCAGGACAATATGGGTCAGTTCCCGCCCGTCCAGGGCCTGAATAATACTCTCCAGCTGTTCCTCCAGTTCCGGTCCCGGGTCAATGAGCGCTAATTTTTTGCTCCCGATCAGGTAGCTGTTTGTACCTTTGAAGGTGAATGGGCCGGGATTGCGGGCGACAATTCTGTGCACATCGGGAGCGACTTCCACCGCTTCACGATAGGTGAAATTAATTTCGAAATTGAAAGGCAGGGTGTTGTGGGACTGGGAGTCTTGGGACATCAAACTTATATTTCCAAATAGGCTGAAATGCAAAATATCGCCGCTTCGGAATCCCGAACAGGCTCTTCCGTATTGATAAGCACAAATTGCCGACCGGACAATGGTTCAGGTCCCGGCTTCCGCAAGTAATCTACAGATTCTCTGGGGATCGACCGGGTGATCGTGAATCAGGATGCCGAAGGGTTCCAGCGCATTTTCGATTGCAGCGATTATGGCGTTGGCTGCCGGAATTGTTCCGCCTTCGCCCGCGCCCTTGACGCCAAGCTCGTTTGTGGGCGACGGCGTTTCCAGGTGCTGCACGCGAATGGGCGGCATTTCGGTGGCCATGGGAATCAGCAGTTCTCCGAAATTCATCGACAGGGGCTGGGCGTTATCATCATAGACCATGCGTTCAAACAGGGCATTGCCGATGCCATGCACCACACCGCCCTCAATCTGGCCGTCAACGAGCATGGGATTGATCATTTTTCCGCAATCGTGAGCGATACAGTAATTGATCAGCTTGACATCTCCCGTTTCGATATCCACTTCGACTTCCGCGACGCTGGAACCGCTGGCATGGGGGACCGTATCCGATGATGTAAATGAGGTGGCTTCCAGTTCCGGCTCGAAGCCTTCGGGAACCTTGCCGCCCATCAGCGGTGAGAGGCGGAGGCACAGGTCTCCGAGGGAGAGGCTGACATTGCGGGTCGGATCGGTTTTGGTAAACACAACACCCTCGTCGATATCGAGATCTTTCTCATCGGTTTCCATTATTTCCGCCGCTAGCTTCAGGGCTTTCTGCCGCACCTTCCGTGCTGCGGACTGCGCTGCGGGGCCGGCATTGGCTGTGACCCGGCTTCCGGCCGTGGCAACTCCATGGGGCACGACACCGGTATCGGCTGAGTGGTAGACGATGTCTTCAATTTTTACGCCCAGTTCGTCGGCCACGATCTGGGAAAAAACGGTCTGGTGGCCCTGTCCCTGGCTGGCCGCTCCTGCCTGCAACAGAACTTTGCCACTGGGTTGCACCTTGACCTTGACGCCTTCATGGGGCCCGAGTCCTGTATCTTCAATACATGAAGAAACGCCGATGCCCAGATAGCGCCCCTGCTTGCGAGCCTCTTGCTGGCGCTGCTTGAAACTATTGTAGTCCGCAGCATTAAGTGCCAGGTCGAGACAGCCATGATAATCACCGCTATCATAAATGACCGGATCGCCGTTGGGCAGTTTACTGCCCGGCGCATAAGGAAACTGGTCCTTGGCGACAAAATTGCGCCGTCGTACTTCCGCCGTATCGATTTTCAACTTTCGGGCAATGGTCTCGATAACCCGCTCCATGGCATAAGCGGCGTTGGGTCGTCCGGCACCGCGCACCGGTGATGTGGAGGTCTTATTGGTAAACACGGCGTCCAGTGCGACATCGATAGCGGGCAGGGCATAAGGACCCGGCAGCGGAAACATGGTTGTTGCCGGCAGCAACAGGCCATAAGGCACGAACGCCCCCATGTCGTGGGTGACATTGCCTCGCAGACCAAGCATCTTGCCGTTCTCGTCCGTCGCCACTTCGAGATGCCACATCTGGTCACCCTGGGTGTTGGTTGCCACGAAATGCTCGCGGCGGTCTTCGATCCACTTCACCGGTCGTTTCAATTGTTGGGTGACGATTTTCAGGATGAATTCTTCCGCATATGGGCCGTTTTTGGGCCCAAACCCACCACCAACGTCGGGACAGATCACCCGGATCCGGCTTTCGTCCTCCTCGAAATAGCGGGCCATGAGACGGCGGATCAGGAACGGTGCCTGGGTCGTGAGCCAGATCGTTGTTTCATCCTTGGATTCGTCATAAGCCGCGAGAATATTTCGGCATTCCATGGCATGGCAACCGCCGCGATGTTCATGAAAATCTGTCTTGAACGTATGTTTGGCGTTGGCGAAGGCTTCGTCGATATCGCCGAATTTTGAATAGAAATTGCCGACGAGATTGCTGTCCGTACCCAGGTGCGCAAACGGAGCGTCATCGTCCAGAGCCTTGCGGCAATCGGCAACCGCAGGCAGAATGTCATAGTCAACGACAATGCGGGACACGGCATCCTCGGCAATATAACGGCTTTCCGCGACAACAAAAGCAACCGTTTGTCCGACAAAACAGACCTCGTCCTTGGCGAGGAGGTGCTGGCAGATCGAATGCTTGAGCAGGGGCGAGGGATAGGCGGTGGTCATCGGCTTGGTCAGATATTCCCGCCCGAGATCGGCAAGGGTATACACCTTGACGACACCGTCCAGGGCTTCCGCCTGACTCGTATCAATGTTGTTGATACGAGCGTGGGAAACTTCCGCGCGCAGGAACGCCCCGTGCAGCTGTCCGACTATGTTGATATCGTCGACATACTGACCATGACCGGTCACCAGGCGCTCATCTTCCCGGCGTTGAACGGCGGTTCCGAAATATCTCATTCCCATGTTACAGATCCTGTTTCTCTGGTTCGCGTGTTACTGGTTGACTTTTATTTTGTTTTGCTTGTTCGCCATCCCGGACATTCTCGTCACTGGATTCATCTTTGAAATCGCCACCTGAATCATCACCGGAACGTCCAGCTGAAATTCCTCTGCCTTTGTTTATCATCAAGCCATGCCAGGCCTGTGCGCGTGTCGCTCGCGGGGAAATATTCCCCGGCGATCCAGCCACTATAACTCTTCTCGGCAAAAATCTCGAAAAGATAATTGTGGTTTATTTCCCCACGATTCGGTTCGTGGCGACCGGGATTGTTGCCGAGCTGGATATGGGCGATCTGGGACTGGTGGGCCTCGAATGACTTGACCAGGTCTCCATCCATGATTTGGATATGATAGGTATCGAACAGGAGTTGCACATTCGGAGAATTGATCCGATCTACGACCTCCCGGCACAGGTCCATTCCGGTCAGCAGGTAGTTGGGATGTTCGCGAGCATTGTTGGGTTCAACAAGAAGCGTAAAATCAGCCATTTCCAGTTCCGGGACCCAGCGGGCGATATTGCAAATATAGGTTTCCAGGCATGTCGCGGCATCGATGTCCGTGGGGATCATGCCAGCAAGGGGAGCTATGGCGCGCGGTGCACCAGTCGCCCTGGCCCAGGCCAGTCCTTCGCGCATCTGGGCATCGAATTCGTCCTGTTTGTCCGGGTGACCGGCCAGGCCCCGAACTTCTCCCATGCGAAACTCGCCTGCCGGGAAATTAAAAGAAATGAGATCTTGACCGGTTTCGGCCAGCGCCTGCAACACGGCGTCGAGGCCGACATCATAGGCAAAGCAGATTTCCACGGCGCGAAACCCGTCCGCAGCAGCCGCTTTGAAACGATCGAGAAACGGCACTTCCTGATACATGAAATG
>JBPCWG010000402.1:0-7161 GCA_051009705.1 Methyloligellaceae bacterium
CTTGTTGTTCTGGAATTGTCAGCCCCAAACGTGCAAACGGTTCTGGCGCGACTGACACAGTAAGTCTGGACCACCGCAACAATAATTATCATCAATAGAAGAGCAGATTCTGGGAAATTTAATCAGAACCTGACTTGCCGGGCTGGATTACCTTGCGCGCGACATGCTCTCGCCAGGCAATGAACAGACCGCAGCCGACGACGAGCAGGATTCCAATCCAGGATACAAGTGTCGGGAATTCACCAAATGCAAAGTAACCGATAATCGTCGAAAAGATGATTCCTGAGTAATGAAAAACGGCAACATTCGATGCCGTGGCAAAACTGAATGACAAAATCAGCAGGGTTTGCCCCAATAGCGCGAGAATGACAAACCCTAGAAAGTGCAACATCGCAAATCCACTTCCCTCCTCCACAGTCCCCGAAGACTGGGTCGTCATCAAATAGGGAATAAGGAGAATTGTCCCGAATATGACGGAATGGGCCACGGATGCCAGAGGCGGAGCAGAATGAGCGGTCTTTCTGTTCATAATGAAAAATCCGCCAATAGAAAAACCACTTCCGAGTGCCAGGAAATAGGCGGTTCTCTCTCCAGAAAATTCCGGTCTCAATATCAAGAGCACACCAAGAAACCCAACTGCAACCGCAAGCCATCTTCGCCATCCGACACGTTCGTCGAGAAACACCGGTGCCAGTGCCGTTGCCGTGAGGGGTCCAACAAAGACCATGGCATGGGCCTCAGCAAGGGGAATGGTTTTGACGGCCTCGAAAAAAAGCAGCACGGTGGCAAACGCAAACAGGCCGCGCAGAAGTTGGGCACCAAAGGGATGCGGCCATAAACTCTTCCAACCATGGAGGAAAACAATAACCGGGGCCAGAATCAGCCACGTCGACACATACTGAATCCATAGCAAGGTTGCCGCGCTGTAGTCCGCGGTCAGATATTTTGCAATTCCGTCTTTTGAGACCAGGAACGCGATCCCCAATACCATGAGGCTCATTCCCAAAAGGGGACGTTCTGATTTCAACATGGGACGGGTGGACCGATCAGACAGGATTAAGAAGAGGTTAAATGAAACCTCAGCATGACAGATCGGTTGGATTTTGCAAAACAAAGTTTATGAATTGTAAAATTCGAATATCCAACTGAAACAGCTCACTTAATCACAATTGATAAGCAACATTTGCGGTCCGCTGACGAGGACAGCAATGGCTGAACTATCTGAGTGAAGGCTGAATTTACAAAATTTTCAAATATTTCACTATTCTTGCAAAATAGAATTCTAAATGTGTGATGTGAAATGGAGGCACAGTCATGTTTGGGGCTGATTTCTATCTTTTAACGGCGCTTGTTTTTGTTGCAGCAAATATCGGCAATTTCATGCCGTCAGAAGCCCGGTTCCTCAGACCGTTCATCTCTACCGGTGCGTTCTGCATGTTATATCTGGTCTGGGATACTTTCCTCATTGATTTTGACTGGTCGGTACCATCGCTGGTCAACTAAGTTTTGCGCACCTGGAGTGACCGCTCTACTGGTCGCTCCCCATTTCCCGCTACAGTCAACGCTTAGAACATTTGCTCGGATGGCCGATGCTCACATTGGTTCAGACATGACCCTGCATCGGTCCGACTTTGATCTCAGGGAAAAGATCATTATCAAAACCGCCATAGGAAGTGCTTGAGGACTCCCACTTCAGAAGTCCTCGCCGATGGGCTTCGACTCTCTCATCATATTCTTCATCCATTTCCAGTCTCAGAGATTCTTTGTGAAGCCAAATTTCAGCCCGTGGCGAACGCAATTGATGAAGAAATTCGTTTGATGCCGACAATGATCTATGCCCTTCAGGCTGAACAACAGATGTAAAGGCAACCCGCGATGTGAATGGATCTGAAATCAAAATTGTAACAATTAGCAGGAATGTCAGATAGGTCGTCAAAAAGAGACCGGATCGAATAATGAACGACATTGAGATCCCCTTCTTTTGTTTGAATCTATCTCCTAGTTAGGCGTTCCACCCGAAATATGAAGAACAAGGGATTTAATCAGCAATCACAAATTGTTGGTGACCAAAAATCCTCAATTATGGCAGAGCCTGATGAATGAAAGCTGTCAAAAACAGTCAATTTTCCCAGGGAACTTTTCTGCCTACTGAAGATTTGCATACGGAGTCATCGACCCCATATTCACCAAATAGGTCGATGTTCATGCAAAATTCACGACGCCTGTGCTCAAATAGTGTCAAATTGGGTTTATTTGATTACAATAATATCAAGACGGTTCGCACCCGCCGGAGTAAAGCCGGTCTACAAAGGAGAAATTTGAATGTCCAGGGTTTCCCGTATCGCGGTTGTTGTCCTTGCTGCAACGCTAACACTTGCGACACAAATTGCGCCGGTTAAGGCCAAACAGATCAAAGATTTTTTCGGGACCTATCTGGGAGCTGCCGACATAAAGTTGCCGGAAGGGCTTCAAGAACGCAATTTGCGCCTCTTTATCAAGCCGCACGGTAAAAAAGGATTTTCGATCCACTGGACAACAATTATTCAGAACCCTGACGGACGCGGAAAAGTTCGTGATTTATCGGCCAAATTTTCGCCCCGAAACCGACCAGGCGTCTTTGCCGCTGAAATGAAGCAGGATGTATTCGGCAACCAAATTCCCCTTGATCCGATGACCGGAGAGCCGTTTTTCTGGGCCGGTGTCAAGGATGATACACTGACGGTGCACACGCTGTTCGTCAATGAAACCGGCGGATATGAAATGCAGATCTACAAACGCACGTTGACGAAAACTGGTATCGACGTCGTGTTTGATCGTGTCGTAGATGGAATACCCCGGAAAACAATTAAAGCGACCCTGAAGCGGGCCCAGGACTGCGAGTGGAAATGGGTTTGTGTAAGCGGATCCTGTACATGGTCTGCTTCAAACTGCCGAAAATGATGTCGAATACCTGTTGTTCTTTTGACGACGCAACAATCTGTGCTGCCCGTCACAATCAAAGTTAGATCCTGCTCATAGATGACACCCTGACACCAAGAAACGTGTTCAGGAGGACATCGTGGCAAAACCCAATATCCGTCCACCCCGGTGGCTATACGGTTATTACAGTTCGGAACTGTTTGCGCTCAGGCTTCGCCACGTGCGCCGCATGTATTCCAAGCTTACGCATCCTGCCTTTCCGCTCGCGGCTGCAAAAAAGAGCCATAGCGACACACGGGACATTGGCGGAGTGGATAAACATGCCCGCTTTTATCTCGTATCAAGGCAGGCCCAGCGCCTCGAATTCGATGGCGACCGGTAAGTCGAAAATCAATAGTCGCACTGTTTTGACAAGCCGGTGATCGTCATGTTGTCCATCGTGCCAGGGCCAAAGTTTGAATCTGAACGACAAGACATTAGCGGGCAAAACGAGGACTAGCGATACGTTCTGTTCGCCAGCTATTCCAGGTTTGCGAAAAACTCCCCCCTCTGACGTGCACCGACAAACATGAGGCTGAGATCAGATCCTCCGAGCACAATACGAATGCCGCGCGCTATATAACGGGACAACAATTCTTCCTGATAAACACCACCAAGTCCGGGCCATTTTCCCGCTGCGGTGACGTCATCGACGACACGTCCCAGCAGATCGACAAATTCCGGATCGTCGAGCTGCCCGGGTTTGTCCATTGCCGCACACATATCATTGGAACCAATAAGAACGACATCCACACCGGGAACACGCGCAATCTCACCGGCACGACTTGCAGCCTCAGGGGTTTCAACCATGACGACAATCAGGGTTTCCCGATCCAGGAGATCCATTGCTTCGCGGGTTTTCAGAGATCCGTAATGCAGCTGGGCACCAGGGGCGGTCAGAGAGCGATGACCCGCAGGTGGAAAGCGGCAGGCTTTGACCAGGCGCTCGGCTTCTTCCGCTGATTCCACGTGGGGGAAAACAATTCCCTGCGCGCCATTGTCGAGAAGTCTCTGGGCAAGCTTTGTATCTCCCTCGGGAACCCTGACAATCGGAGTGACACCCACGGGCAGAGCGGCAATGGAAATCTGCGATGCCGTCTCGAGATCCATGGCGGTGTGCTCGAGATCGATGAACAGCCAGTGAAATCCGCAGCTCTTTGCGATCCCTGCGATTTCAACGGATGTGATGCGACTCACATTGAAACTGGCTGCGATCTTGCCTTCCTGCATCCGTTTTTTTGCTTGGTTGATAATGACGGTCATACGCTTTCCCCGTAGTTGGTCTGTGCAACCAGTTTACGACCAACCGGGTTATTGGGAAAGGTGTGAAAATCAACAGATCTCAGACGGTATGTGGAGATCTAAAATGTTCATCTGGGGGGCGGGGAAACTCTATTCCGTTCCCCGAAGTTCGACACGACGGTTAAATTGCCAGATTTCTTCCTGGGAATAGTTTTGGGAGTTCCGGATATTTATCGGTTCATTTTCCCCTTTGGCTTTCAGAGCAACTTCTCCGCTAAATCCATTGTTCTTGAGATAATCGGCGACTGCTTGTAACCGGAGTTCCGATAGTCCCATATTGTAGTTGTCGGAGCCTCGCTCGTCCGTATGACCGCTGAGAACAACTTTCTTCAGATTTTTTTTCTGCACAAATTCCAGTAAAGTTGCGGCTGCCAATTCACCTTCGGCCGTGAATGTGGCTTCACGATAAACGAAATTTATGGGTACCGGGCTTGCAACCACCACGCCCTCGATTTTGCTTTCAACGATTATGGGTTTGCCCTGATCATCTTTTTTCGGGGCATCAACCAGGGGGCCCTTTTTCACGGCCGCTACCCGGGGCTTCGATATAGCCTTCTTCTGTGGTTTCCGCGGTTCCCCAGAAACTGACGAAGGTCGAGATCTCTCTACCTTTTCTGTAAGAATGGCGACGGTCTTCGGTTTCGGCTTCGGTTTTATAATTCTCTCGACCAACACCGGATTGGCCAGACTGGCGGTCCGGGTCCGGCCCAGTGTTGATCGCAGAGTAAAGTTCATATCCTGATCTACGTTCTGCAACTGCGCGACCGCCGACCACTGTCCAAAATTATCGGCCTGGACTGTTTCAATGACGTCACCATTGACAATGATGTCGACTTTTGAATTGGGATGGGCTTTGCCCGCAAATACGGCGATACCATCTGGTGCGACGCGAACGACGTCGAAACTGGGATCGGAGATTTTCAATTCTGGGGAGGCTTGCCTGGAAGATTCCGGCAACGCGCTTTTCTTCTCAATTGACTTCGATATCAAGGGTTCAATTTGCTCTTTGAGAGCGGCTATTTCCTGAGCCTGTGGTTGATCCTCGGATTTTTTTTCCGTGTTCGGACGTATCCGATCCGGTAGATCAACGATCTTCCTGCCGGACGCTTTTGGATTTTGCCCCTTACTGCCCAGTGAAGGACCCTGATCCGAGAGGCTAGCCTCTGGATTCTCAATAGGAGGTTCTTCACTCAGATACATATAAGCGGCTCCGCCTCCAACAAAGAAGACTGCAAGCGACGCCAAAATATACAGGGTAACAATTTGCATTTTCCCGCACCGGATTGATAATGAATTGGCCCTCTCTACATATAGTATAGGTTAACGAAGAAGGGGCTACAATGGTCTCGGAATATAAGGTTAACTTTCTTGAATTCCAGAAACAAAGCGAAATATATTCATCTCAAAAGTGTGCCCCAAAAACGCTGGCGAGGTGGCTTGCGGATCACATCACCTGAATTTTATTTTCAGCGGCAAACCTTTGTCCGGACGGAGTGTAACCCGCAAAAGGGGCTTTGGACTGGTTTCTGGAGTAATTTCAAACTGTACCTTTCGGACCAGGGTGGCCAATATGACTTGTGCTTCCACCATGGCGAATGAGGCACCGATGCAGGACCGCTTCCCCGTACCAAACGGCATGAACGCAAATTTATCACGGACTTTGTCGTTTTCTGGCGCGAATCGATCTGGATTGAAAATTTCAGGATCCCGCCAGTTGCCGTAATGTCGATGAATGATAAAAATCGGCATCATCACAATTGCATTTTTCTTTATACGGATATTGCCGATCTCAGTTGAACCGATCGCCTGCCGAGAGACAATCGAGGCCGGCGGATAAAGCCGCAGGGATTCTTTGATCACATTCTGCGTCTGCTGAAGCTGGTTGATCATATCCGCACTGATGGGATTGTCTCCAGCTACCTTCACTACTTCATCATAGACCCGCTGCTGCCATTCGGGTACCGACGCAATCAGGAACAGGGACCAAGTGAGGGCCAGAGCAGTTGTTTCGTGCCCGGCCGCCAAAAATGTCAGAAGATTATCGACGACAAGACTTTCCGACATGGACTTCCCGGTTTCCGAATCCTTGGCAGCAAGGAGTTTCGCCAGAAGGTCATCCGCCGGGTCGGCATCCTCTTTCCGACTCCTAACCAATTTCAAGACTTCCTGCCGCAGGATCCGGGCCGACCTGCGCATTTTGAACATACCGGGATGCGGCATCCATTGGGGCAATCTCAGAAAATCATAAGCGACAAGCCAGCTAATCGGTTGCAGATAGCTGGTGATATTGCGGGCGACCAATTGGGCATCAAAGGCATTTCGGCCTTTGAGCAGCGTTTCCTGAATGACATCGAAAGTGACCAGGGCCATCTCACGATCAATGGGTTGCACGGCTGATTCCTGGTCAGATTTCCAGCACTCCAACAGCCGATCCGCAGCAGCAGCCATCACCGGTACGCAGTCCATGACCACGTCGTGACGGAACAGCGGCGCCGCCGTTCGTCGCTGCCATCTCCAGTCATCGCCTTCGGCAAGCAGGATTCCGTTACCTAGAGCCCGGGCCAGGATCCGTCTGTCGACGGGATTCTTGACAAAGTTATTGGCTTCAGCAACGAGAACTCTGTGGATGAGATCCGACGACAGAACGAACACCGTTTGACGGGATCCATGCTGAAGCTCGACGAGAGGCTGGTGATAAAAATCCTGGCCCCATGCTTCGATCGGATTGCGAATGAGTCGATAGATAAGCGCCGGCAACGGTAGCTGTTTCTCAGGCGGCTTTACCGTCGGCGGGACAAACTTCTCTTCCGCAAACATCGCCATTTTTTATCCGCCTCATGGAATCCGGGATCAGGTTTCTCAAATCTCTTTGGTCGCCGTCATCCTGAAAGTACAGATATT